>JAABRN010000360.1 GCA_011390855.1 Hydrogenophaga sp.
CTCACTTACTCGACCCGACGCCGACATGGCGCTTTGGGGTCAGGGCGCTCAACCCGGCTTGCCGGCCGGTCAAACACCAAAAACAGGAAACTTACTTCGCCTTGGGCTTCTTGGCGCCGTACTTGGAGCGCGACTGCTTGCGGTCTTTCACGCCTTGCAGATCGAGCGATCCGCGCACGATGTGGTAACGCACACCAGGCAAGTCCTTGACACGACCACCACGAACCAGCACGACGCTGTGTTCCTGCAGGTTGTGGCCTTCGCCGCCGATGTAGGAAATGACTTCAAAACCATTGGTCAGGCGCACCTTGGCGACCTTACGCAGAGCGGAGTTGGGCTTCTTGGGGGTCGTGGTGTACACACGGGTGCACACACCGCGACGCTGCGGAGAGTTTTCCATGGCCGGGCTCTTGGATTTGGTCTTTTCGACCTCCCGGCCGTGGCGCACGAGTTGATTGATGGTTGGCATTGAGAAACGTCCCTAAACGTTTGAAAAAAAGCGAAAACGAAAAAGCCCTTCGGAAAATTCCGAAAAGCCCGCTAATGTAGCACGCAGCTCGAAATCAGGCAAATGGCGAGCCGCCGGGCCGCCCCAAGCAAGGCCAGCCCCCTCGGGGGGCAGCGACCCGCGCAGCGGTGGAGCGTGGGGGCCTTTCCTCTACTGAATCCACAAACGCAGCGCGTCCCATGCCCGCCCGAAGATGCCGCTTTCCTCGACGGTCTCCAGCACCGTGAGCGGCACATCGGCCACGGGGGCGCCATTGGCGGTCGATACCTTCAGGCTGCCAAGTACCTGCCCGCGCGTCAATGGCGCCACCAGGGGTTCGGGGCGGATGATCTCAGTCCTGAGCTTGCCACCCTCGCCCGCCGGAACCGTCACCACCACGCCTTGCGGCAACCCCAGCTTCACCTGGGCTTCCTTGCCTTTCCACACCCTGGGAGTGGACACAGGCTCGCCCGCCTTCGCAAGACGCACGGCATCGAAGGCGGTGTAGCCCCAGTTCAGCAGTTTTTGGCTTTCGTTGGCACGGGCGTTCTCGCTGGTCGCTCCCAGCAAAACGCTGAGCAGGCGCCTCTGGCCATCTGCCCCGGTACCCAGCGACGGCACTTCCCGCCGAGCCGTGGCCACCAGACAATAGCCGGCAGCCTGGGTGTAGCCCGTTTTGAGTCCATCGACGGTAGGGTCGCGAAACAGCAGGACATTGCGGTTTCGGTCATTGGCCTCGGGTGTGCCGGGATAGCGGTAGCGCTGAACGGCATAGTAAGCCACGTAATCCGGGAAATCGTTCATCAACCGGGTGGCCAGGGTCACCAGATCGCGGGCGGTGGTGGTGTGGCCGGCCTCGGTGAGTCCTTCCGGGTTGCGGAAACTGGAGGCGTTCATGCCCAGTGCCTTGGCCTGGTCGTTCATCAACTGCACAAAGCGCTCGACAGAGCCCCCGACGCCTTCTGCCAGCGCAATGGTCGCATCGTTACCCGACTGGATGATCATGCCCTTGACCAGGTCTTCTACCGGGACCTGCATGCGGGGGTCAATGAACATGCGTGAACCTGGCATCTTCCAGGCCCGCTCGCTGACGGGCAGGGTCTGCGTCAGGGTGATTTTGCGAGACTTGAGCGCATCGAACACCAGGTAGGCGGTCATGAGCTTGGTCAGGGAGGCGGGCTCCACCGGCTGGTCCGGATCCTTCGACGCAAGAACCTGCCCGGAGGTGACATCCACCAGGATGTAGGCCTTGGCCGCAATTTCGGGCGGCTCGGGCATTTGCGCTGCAGCAGGCAGCGAAGCCGCCAGCGAAAGGCAAGCCGCCACGGCAAACGAGACAAAACGACACAACAAAATGAAATTCCTTGAAATCAGATAAGAGAACGATGCGGGTCGTCACTCGCCCAGATGGCGTGTCACGAGATCGCGCAGCAAGGGCAGTTGCCCATGGAAAAAGTGTCCGCCAGCAGGCACCACCAGCACTGGCAGTGTCTGCGGCCTGGCCCAGTCCATGACCGACGACAAGGGCACGGTGTCGTCCTGCTCGCCGTGGATGACCAGCGTGAGCTGATGGAGTTCCTCGGGCACGCTGGCCACGTGGAAGCGGCTGGCGGCTGTGCCCACCAACACCACTTTTTCCAGCGTTCGCTGCGCATGCAGGCGTTCGACCGCGTGACTGGTGACAAAAGCGCCAAAAGAAAACCCGGCCAGACACAAGCGACCCTCTGGAGCGAGTGAATCCACCACCGCCAGCAGATCGTCCAATTCGCCCCGGCCTTCATCATGGACGCCGGCGCTGGCGCCCACGCCCCTGAAGTTGAAACGCACCGATGCCCACCCACATTGCACGAAGGCCCGCGCCAGCGTCTGCACGACCTTGTTGTTCATCGTGCCGCCAAACAAAGGGTGAGGATGGGCGATGACGGCTGTGCCTTTGGCAACTCCCGCAGGACGATCCACGGCCACCTCCAGCGAACCGGCAGGACCGGAAGCCTGCAGCAATTCTGTTTGGGCGTTCATGTGGGGGCGTCCTCCAGGGGCGCCAGGTCACCGCGTTGGAAATGCATGCCAGCGACTTCAGCGCCCGACATCGGGCGGCGTCAACAGGCGCTCGACCACCTTGCCGTCCCGGAGGTGGGACTGCACGATTTCATCGATATCGCTCTCGTCCACATAGCTGTACCAGACACCTTCGGGGTAAACCACAGCGATGGGACCACCGGCGCAACGATCGAGGCAGCCGGCCTTGTTCACGCGGACCTTGCCGGCACCGAGCAGCCCCTGCGCCTTGGCCTGCGACTTGCACCGGTCAAATGCGACCTGCGCTTTGTATCGGGCACAGCAAGTCTCTTCACCACTGCGTTCATTGAGGCAAAAAAAGATGTGCCGCTGGTAGTAGGGCGGGTTTTCTGTCATG
>JAABRN010000361.1 GCA_011390855.1 Hydrogenophaga sp.
ATTTGCGACTCCTAGAACACAAAGAATGATGTGTCCACGGATTCGGGTCAACTCCAGCTTGGTAAAGCGTTCAGCTTAGGGTTGCGGCTTCAAACACGCTCAGAGCCTCCTCGAACTCCAATGACTGCAGGGCCTGCTCGAACTTCTCGGCCGCAGGGACCCCTATCGAAAGAGCAAGCGCAGGCCCCAATAGCTCCAAGCGATCCAGCGCTGCCAGATCTCGGGCTCGCAGCAGCCCGACGAGTTCTTCCCTCTCTAGCGCAGTGAGTGGGGACACGTCCTTGTGCTGCTGCGATGCAGCAGTCAAGCGGGATGCTTCAGCCGCAATCATGGGTTCGGCTGCTACTTGCAGTGCCGCAAGCGCGCTTGCAAGCTTTTTCAGTCCTGAGAGTGCCTGCGAACCAGGCGTTCGAACGACCGT
>JAABRN010000362.1 GCA_011390855.1 Hydrogenophaga sp.
AGCTTCCTCGCAGCTTGTGCAGTCTCGTAGCCAATGCTTCGCGATCGACCCCCTCAGGTTCCATCGTTGGCACCATGCTCAGATCACCGTACTCGCGGAACAGGCGCGGCAAGATGGAAACAAAGAGCCTTAAGTCACCCCCCAGACAGCCCGCGGCCACAGCAGTGTCGATGCCGGCGATCTGCGGCCACGTCGGCGGCCTCTCTGGGACCATCTCCCCAAGCCTCCCTGACGGTGCATACTCTCGCTGACCTTCACGCAGCCTGCTCATTTTGTGCAACTTGTTTCTGGGCCACTGGCCTGCTGAGGAAATCGTCCGCGCCCTCAGTGTGCGCCCTTGCGCTCCTTAGCGGCACGGTGAGATTGAAGGAGTTCCACGGAAGGGCCTACAGGTTCCCGTAAAGACCCGAGTCGAAATCAAATTGTGCTCTCAGCGCCGGAAACCAATCGACCAAGTTGATGCGTCTTGTGCGTCTATTTCGCCACTTTGCTGAGTGGCCATCGCACCTGCCAACGCGCTTTTCTCCATTCAAGCAGCTGATGGAGATCATTCATGCGTTTCGATTCCTGACATTCACAGAACCTTCGAGCCGCCACGGTACAGCGCGATCTGCGATCACGGAACAGCGGCATCCAGTACCCGAAGCGCTTGCGCACTAAAGTCCACAAGCTCAGGGTCATGGCTCAGTTGCTATGTACGGACCATACGCCCGCGCAGCCCCAACTGGCGTTCGTCC
>JAABRN010000363.1 GCA_011390855.1 Hydrogenophaga sp.
TATGTACGGACCGTTCGGGCGCGCAGCCCAAACTGGCCTTCGGCATAGCGGTCAAGACACCAACCTTATGGTCGATACTAGATAGAAAGCTCTCGCAATAGGGGCCTTCAAGCTAAAAAACCAGGAACGTTCAGAAGCAGGAAGAGCGGACCTGTCATCAAACAAGGCAAGCGGTAAATGAAGATCCTCATAGTGGACGACGACGAAATTTCCCGTTTCCCCCTGGAGTCTCTGGTTCATCGTCTTCCGGGTGTCACCGGGGTCGTTGAAGCTGCAGACGGCGAAGCGGCTTGGTCTTTGCTGCAAGACGGGCTACGTCCATCGCTGTGCTGCTGTGACCTGTCGATGCCCAACCTGGATGGCGTGGGACTGCTCAAACGTGCAAAAGCGAATCAGCTTCTCTCCGCCCTGCCCTTTGTGATGATTTCCTCTGCTGCGGACCGACAGTCTGTAACAGGCGCAATCGAGGCAGGCGCGGTGGGCTTCATCGTCAAGCCGTTCTCCTTCGCAGAGACCTCCCGCACACTTGAGCGGATTCTTCGGGAAACGCAGACGAATCTGGTGGAGCCCCTGGCTCAGGTCGCACGGCGCCTAGGTATTCCAAAATCCGAAGTTATCCGCCTGATGCGCAAGCTGCAATCCGACATCTCTGCCTGCGTGGGCCGGCTGCAGGCGGGGAGCGATGCATCGACCTATTTGGCCGAGATCCAACGCATACAGGGCAGCTGCGCACTGTTGGGCTTGAAGCACTGCGCAAACCTGTTGAGGGCCTGTTTGGGCGAGGGAGCGCCACAGGAGGAAACCTGTCTGACGTTCCTGCGCGAGGTCAATCTGCAGGTGGGGCTCGTGATGGAGAGCGCGACACAGGAGGTTTAGGTTGGCCGGCTCGTTCAGCATCGGCATGGTCCGGGCAATGGCAGGATTCTTAACCCTGAAGCGCTTGCTCAGCGGGCAAATCGAAATCAACCTTTTGGGGCAGCGCCAGCGAGTTCCGTTTGGGACTTCGCTCAAAAGGCTGAGGCCTTGCTAATCCCAAAGTGAAGTTCATCCATCATGGGTCTCACGACCTAGATCGATGGGCAACCAGCTTTGGCATGGCTTTTCACCAAGGTGTTCGCTATTCGTTACTCAAGGGCGCCGTCAGCCCTCGCATTCATCGAATGAAGTAAATCGGTTTGGAGCTTGAAGGCCACGTATGTCTTGACTCTGGCCTTTAAGATCGCTGCATTGATGGGCTTGGTAATGAAGTCGATTGCTCCAAGTGCAAAGCCCTTTTCTTCATCAGCGGGGTCATTTTTTCCAGTGACGAAGATCACGGGTATAGCACTTTTAGCGGGATTGGCCTTCAAACGTTTACAAACCTCATACCCATCGAGGTCAGGCAGCATGACGTCCAATATGATCAAGTCGAGGCGCTGCTGTTCTGCCTGAACCAGCGCCTGCTCTCCAGTCGTTGCCATGACGACACTGAACTGGTTCTTGAGCACGCTGTAGATCACCTGAATGTTTATAGGCTGATCATCGACCACGAGAATTTTCGGCTTGTGCCCACAGTTTTCAATCAGTTGATCAATATGGTGATTCATTTCGCCTCTATTCTGAGAAAGTTCTTTTGGTGCAATCGCGATAGCTGAATGCCACGATCTCAAGTCTACCGGGCAGCCGTGCCAATTCGAGCCTGATCAAAAAGCTGCGAGCTCACTGGTGTATCCAAGGTCCCATTTAGCCCTCATCCAAAGATTGCCGGACCAAGTGCGCGGCGCGATCAAATGACATCGCCTGCACCTGATCGTTTAGCGCGCTCCATCGCTGAGTGTCGCCCTCGCCATGGGACAGCAGTTCCTCCATGACGTCAAGGACCGACATGTCAGCCCCTTCCAACAAGTTAAGCATTCGTACCAGTATTTCGCGCTGAACAGAGGTCAGCGTCTGCATCGCTTTGTCGGTCTGGTCAGAGCTAGCCGGGGCAACTGGCTCTGCAATGCCAATGTCCAGCAACGCCTGGTGGGTGCTTGCGGCCACACCACGCAGACGCACGAGGTCCAGCGCCAGACCAGCTTTGCAGGACTGTTCTGCTTTCCCTGCGGCTTCGGCCAGCGCGTCGGCGCCAATAGTGGCAGCGACCCCTTTGAGGGAGTGCAGTGCTCGAAGGGTCCTCTGGTCTTGCTCGCCTTGCGTAGGTTGCTCGCACGCCAGTAACAAGCCCGGTAAATCGGCGAGGAATTGGGCGCTCAAGTGGTTCAGCAGGTCGGTGCTGCCGCCAACACGCTGAAGCGCACCTGGTCGGTCGAGCACAGCGGGGGTATCGGCCGCGGCAATGGCAGTGACCGCTCGGGCCTTGGCATCGCGCGATAGCGCTACTGGTGCTGACACCTGTGCGCCTTCGGTAGCCGCTGCCCTGCCCGACCATTGCAGTAGCTTGGCGACCAGTTGGTCCAAGTCAAATGGTTTTCCCACATGATCGTTCATGCCTGCGGCCAAACAGGCCTCACGATCACTCGCCATGGCATTGGCGGTCATGGCGATGATGGGCAGCTCGTTCGCGGCCAATCGACTGCGGATTTCATGTGCTGCGGTAAGGCCATCCATCACAGGCATCTGCATGTCCATGAGCACGACATCGTAGGGCTTGCCGGTCGCCATCCCAGCTTGGACCGCTTCTACCCCACGCAGGCCGTTGTCCGCAATGTCAACCGTTGCGCCTTGGCCGCAAAGCAACTCCTCAGCCACCTGCTGGTTGATAGCGTTGTCTTCTACCAGCAGTATGCGCATACCGGTCAGCGGCTGAGACACCTCGGCTGTTGAGCGGACGCTGGCAGTGCCATCTGTGGGCTGAAAGGCAGACTGCACCGCACCCAGCAGCATTGAGGCGGTCACTGGCTTCACCAGATAGCCGTCGATCAGGTTCTGAACCTCGGGTGTTTGTTGGGACAATACCTCACGACCATGGGCGGTGCCCATCATGATCACTGGTGATGCGTTGTCGTTGCTGCCACTGACAAACAAGGAACGGATCCGAGCGCTCGTCTGCCAGCCGTCCAGGCCGGACATGAGCCAGTCGACGAAAATCGCGCGATACGGACGTCCCAGGGCGTTGCGCTCGGTGATTCGAGCCAGCGCAGCTTCGCCATTTTCCGCGGTCTCCAGGCACCAGCCCAGGGACTCGCCCATGTTGGTCATCAGTTCTCTGGCCACGGGATTGTCGTCCACAACCAGCACCGGTAGGCCTGAGACGCACCACGGAGCACAAGCCTCCTGGGTGTTGTTTGGCGATGGGGATGGGCTGGTCATGGACTCCACTACCACCATTGGCAAGCTGAACGAAAAAGTGCTGCCTTTTCCCACGGCACTTTCCAGATGGAGCTCCCCACCCATCATCACGATCAATCGCCGGCAGATCGACAAGCCCAGCCCGGTGCCACCAAAGCGCCGGGTGGTGGAGGCTTCTGCCTGGGTAAAACCCGCAAAAATCTTGTGCTGATTCTCCGGCGCGATGCCAATGCCGGTGTCTTTCACCGAGAAAAGCACACGGGCCTGTTGCTGGGATGCCGAAGAATCCAGACTATCCAACGACTCAAGGTAGACCCGCAGGACCACCTCGCCCTCGGACGTGAACTTGATCGCGTTACCGCACAGGTTGATCAAAATCTGCTGCAGGCGCAGGCTGTCGCCCAGCAGTTTGTACGGCACGCGGGGGTCGATGTCAAACAGCACCTCCACCGCCTTGCTGCCAAGGCTGGCCGAGAAAATCACCGACATCTCACGCATCAGCTGGTCAAGCTCGAAAGGCTGAAGATCCAGCGTCATCTTGCCAGCTTCCACTTTGGAGAAATCCAGTATGTCGTTGAGCAGACCCAGCAGTGATTTGGCCGCGCCCTCGGTTTTCTCCAGGTAGTCCCGCTGACGCGGCAGCAACGGCGTGTTGTGCATCAGTTTCAGCATGCCCAGAATAGCGTTCATGGGCGTGCGAATCTCATGGCTCATGTTGGCAAGGAATTCACCTTTGAAGCGCGAGGCTTCCTGAGCCTGCTCCTTGGCGCGGACTAGATCGGTGATGTCTATGCGAAATCCCACGGTGTGACCATCAGGCATCAGGCGTTCAACGATGCGCAAGCTGCGACCTGTGCTGAGCTTTTGCAGAACTTGCGATTCACCCTTGCGGTGGTTTTCCATCCGTTCGGCAACCCAGGCATCCACACGACCGACCGCCCCAGCGTAGTCCCCCATTTCGGCACCCGCGCGCACGATGGACTCGAAAGACGCGCCCGGCACCATCAGGTGCGCCACATTCGAGTAAATCTCACGGTACTTCTCGTTGCAAAAAACCAATCGGTCTTGCGGGTCGTACAGCACGAAGGCCTCATCCACCGCGTCGATGGCACCCCGCAACAAAGCCTCGCTCCGGGCGATCTCCTGTTGAGCCTGTTTGCTCTCTGAGATGTCTACATAGGCGATCACCACGCCAAAGTCCTCGTGCGCAACTGGCATGGCGCTGACCGACAGCCACACGCTGTGCTGATCCGTAATGACCTGCATCACCGTACCGTGCACAGGCTGTTTCTGGGTGAGCGCACGCACGCTGGCAAACTCCTCTGCCGGCATGGGGGTGCCGTCTTCACGATTGATGGTCCATACCTTGTCGTCGTAGGCACGCGCCAGATGATCGGACTTGGTAATGCCAAGCAGCCGCTCGGATGCTGGGTTGCAGTCGATGATCTGGCCTTCGGGGTCTGTGATGCTGATGCCCACAGGCAGGATGTCGTAAATGGCCCTCAGACGCATCTCTTCCGCAGTGACCTTGCGCTCGCGCTCTCGCTGCTCGGTGATGTCGAAGTTGACGCCAACCATCCGCACTGCAGCGCCATGTTCATCTCGCAGCACTCGCGCAGTCCCGCGGACGTAGCGCACTGCACCGTCAGGCCGAATGATCCGGAATTCGTTGTCAAACGCTCGAGCCCCACTGAGGGCATCTTCGACGGCTTGCATCAAGCTTTCTTTGTCTTCAGCGTGCAAGCTTTTGGCCCACAACTCGTAGGGCTGCGAGGTTTGAGTTGCTTGCTGGCCGTACAGATGGAACATGCGTTCGTCCCATTGCAGACTGTTGTTGGTCACGTCAAAAATCCACACCCCGATGCCCGCCGACTCGGTGGCGAGTTCAAGGCGATCGCGTGCCGTCTGCAACTCCAGTTCTTGCTGCTTCTGATCTGTTGCGTCACGGGTGGTGCCCCGGTAGCCTTTGAACTCACCGAACGCATCAAAAACCGGGAAGCCGCTGATCGAGTAGTAGCGAATTTTGCCGTTGGCTAGTTGACGTCGGTACTCGAAATTGCGGAAAACCTCACGCCGCTGGTGGACAGCAACGTGCGTGGCCCAGTCGCTGGTCAGTGGCGTGATCTCCAGTATTTCCCAGCGCCGCTTGCCCAGTATGTTCAGATTGGATTGACTGAGCGCATGCTGATCTGCAGAGTAGTCAGTCGCGACAAAGTTGGAAAAACGGAACTCTTCGTCGGTCTCCCAGTACCAGTCAGAAGCCACGTGCAGCAGTTCCTTGAACAGGGCCTGGCTTTCGAGCAATCTGTTTTCGGCTACCTTGCGCTCAGTGATGTCGAGGTGGGTGCCGTACATCCAGCCCGGTGAGCCATCGGGCTCGAGGGTGGCCAACTGCCCGCGGTCCAGCACCCAGACCCAGTGCCCATCGCGATGCCGCATTCGTGCTTCGAACTCGTAAAACTCCAGCTCACCACTGAAATGCCGTTGCAGCATTTCGCCTGAGGCCTTTAGGTCATCAGGGTGTGCAAGACCCATCCAGGTGTCGATCGTTACAGGCTCTAACTCTTGCAAGCTGTAGCCCACGATCTCAGCCCAGCGCTCGTTGAATACCGTTTTTCCGCTGGGCACATGCCACTCCCAGGTGCCGGCACCGGTGCCTTTGAGGATGTTGTCGAGCCTTCTGCGCTGGGTGTCGATCTCGGTTTGTGCGTGCTTCTGTGCCGTGATGTCGACGCGGATGGAAATGTATTTCTCCACCATACCGTCGGTGCCCGCGAAGGGTACGATGGTGGAGTTCACCCAGTAAAGCTCGCCGTTCTTCCTGCGGTTGCAGACCTCGCCGCGCCAAATCTGGCCGCTGCTGATGGTCCCCCACGCGCTGTTCCAGAGTTCATCCGGCTGGGCGCCCGACTTGAGCAGCCGGTGGTTGGCCCCGATCAGTTCATCGCGTTCGTAGCCGCTGATTTGCACAAACGCGTCGTTCACCTCGATGATCGTTCCCTGCAGGTCCGCCACTGAGTAAATGGTGCCCTGGTTGATGGCGTTCATCAGAGAAACGTTCACCTGCAAGGCGCGCTTGAGCTGCTCCAGCGCATTGTGCCGTTCGGTCACATTACTCTGAATGGCCATGAACCCCGTGTGAAGACCACTGTGGTCGAACAGGGGATTGATTTCGAGCTCCAACCAGTAGAGTTGCCCGTCTTTTCTGCGGTTAAGGATTTCGGTTTTGTAGACCTCGCGCCGTGCGAGCGCCTCGCGAATGTGCGCAACGGTATGGGGGTCGGTCTGAGGGCACTGCAAAAGGCTGCCGGGTTTTTCGCCCATGGCCTCCTGAAGCGTGTAGCCAGTGATGCGGGTGAAGCCTTCATTGACCCATTCGATCTGCCCTCTGGGGTCGGTCAGCACCACAGCGTTGGTGGTTTCGCGCGCTACGCGGGCCAGCCAGTCGAGCTCTTGCTGCTGCGCCTCTGACTCCAGCAGCGCCTGCTCCAGACGCTCTTTGGTCTGACGTTCCTGAGTGACGTCCAAACCAATTTCAATGAAGCCGATCAACTGCCCCGCAGGGTCGAGAATGGGTTGTACCTCGGTGTCGAGCCAGTAGGTATGCCCATCCTTGGCCCGGTTGAGAATTTGAACCCGGCAAGCTACCGCTTGCTCTGTCGCATTTTTGAGCTGTTCCAGGGTGGCGGGATCGGCAAGTCCACTGCCCAGCAGTTCTCCAGGCGTGCGGCCCGAAGCATCTTCAATGGTGTAGCCCGTAATCCGGGTGAACCCTTCATTGACCCATGTGATGTGCAAATTCGCATCGGTCATAACGACAGCATTGGCGGTTCGCTCGGCCACCACAGCCAGTTTTTGCAGATCCACGTTCATGCGTTGTGCGAGGGCCTCGGCACGCTCACGGCCTATGAGCTGGAGCCACATAACCCAGCACAACAACATTGTCAGCATCGCGCCGGTAGACCCCAGCGCGTAAGCCCAAAAGGGGTTGGCGATGGCATCCAACTCAGGGGTGCTGTTTGCCTTGATGAACAAGGTCATCCCGTTGAATACGAGAGGCACTTCGACCCGCACCAAAGGCTTCTCAGGCTCCTTTTCGCTTTCATAGAGCGATTGACCCCCTTCGGCGGTGGACTTGTCGGAAATCTGTATCTGCAGCCCACTGGTGCGGAGCAAAGGCATGCCGGGCTCCAGCAGTTCTTCAAGAACGATGGGCGAATAGGCCAGCCCATGCAATGCAGCCAGCCGCTCTTCAGGATTGTTCAACGGCTGGCCGGGCCGGTACACCGGAACAAACAGCAAAAAACCAGGGCGTGACTGTTCGTCTTGCACCAAGGTGATGACACCAGTCATGGCAGGCTGGGCACTGCGGGCTGCACGCTCGGCACCCTCGCGGCGAACCGCTTCGGAGCCAATGTCCAATCCATGAGCGGAGCGGTTCCTGGCCAGTGGCTCAATGTATTTGATGACGTACAAGTCGGCGGCGTCGCCACCCAGACTGGTTATCTCGAAGTCGGGTGCTCCGTCAGTCTGCTCGCGCAGAACAAAGCTGTCGAGATCTGAGCGCTGCAAACGCTCGATGAAGCCCATGCCTCGCACCCCGGGAAACTCTGCGGCGAGGTTGCGTGATTCCACATAGCGTTGAAATGACCCTCGGTCCAAGGATTTGTTGGCCGCGTACACCCCACGTGCACCCATCAATCCGTAAACTGGCGTCTGGAATCGTCGCTGGATGTCGTCGCTGATCCTCTCAAGCTCGTGGTTGAACTGGGCATGCAGGCGTTCTTGCTGATAGCCGTGCAGCCTGAGGGTTAGCACGGCCGTGATGAGCATGCCCACGACAAAGAGGGCGAAGATCCACTGCACCGGCTTGACGCGGAGTTGCTGCAAGTGAGGGCTCATTGATTGACTCGGCTGAATAAAGCTGCTGGCGTCTTTCAATATGGAAGACCCATGACGCACCGCACCGTATCACCAGCTTAGCCTTCCAGAGACAGCGCGCTCTTCAAAAAAACGGGGGATTTCAATGCCATTAAGGCTCTGATCAGCTTTATGGGCTTCCCCCAGGCTACCGGACGGCTTGCTGCGCCCGTTAAGCATCGCTCAAATTCGACCAGGCTGACGAAGTTTGGCTTTCAGTGTTTGATCACTCGGGCACCGCACCCCTACGACTGCTTTGCCTCATATCGCCGCCATAAAGACCAACGCCAGTTGCTGCGCCAAAAGTCCGCTTCGAGGTAACCAACATGGGCACGCCTGGCAGCACCCACCGCAGTCCTCCGCTGCAGAACGGGCATTCCGTGAGGTGGCCCCAGGGACTTCGGCGGTTGGACTTCCGGCGGCGGGCACTGAAAAAGGAGCCTTCAGAATGGGCAACTCTCTTGTTACAAAGTTGGGGTGCGGCCCGACCAACCTTGTTCACGACGACCATGTCCACCTATTCTTGACTGCTTCCGGCCCACTTTCTTCTGTGAGTCAACTGCCAGAAGCCAAAAATTCGAGGGGAATGTCAGCGTCTTGCTGTGAGCCTGGCATACAGCAGTCCGGCCATCACCGCGCCTGCCGCCATAGCC
>JAABRN010000376.1 GCA_011390855.1 Hydrogenophaga sp.
CCAACATGGCGGTGGCCTGTCCGTCGGACGAGGCCGAGTGCCGCCAGCTGCTGAGCACGGCGTTTGCCCGCGAACATCCGGTGGCGGTGCGCTACCCGCGAGGAGCCGGTATCGGTGCAGCGCAGCCGGCCGGCCTGGAGCCTTTGCCCTACGGGCGGGGCGAGTGGACGCGCAACGGGCGCGGCGTGGCGATCCTGGCATTCGGTACCTTGCTGCACCCCGCGCTGGCTGCCGCCGAACGCCTGGGCGCCAGCGTGGCCAACATGCGTTGGGCCAAACCGCTGGACCTGGAGCTGTTGCGCGAACTGGCTCGCTCCCATGGTGCGCTGGTGACGCTGGAAGAGGGCTGCATCCAGGGTGGTGCGGGCTCAGCGGTGCTCGAAGCGCTGCAGGCCGAGGGCTTGAACCTCCCAGTGCTGCAGCTCGGCCTGCCCGACGAGTTTGTCGAGCACGGCGACCCTGCCAAATTGCTGTCCATGCTGGGGCTGGACGCGGGTGGTATCGAGCGCTCGGTGCGCGGCCGATTCGCCTCGCTGCTGGATGCCGCGCCTGGTCTCAAGGCGGTAGGCTGATCGTCCCGTTCGTGAGCGATGGCGGTGCCAACTGTTTTTCGTCCGAACGCTTGCGTGAGAAAATTTCAGGGTGAGGTTTAAACCTTTTCTAGTTCCCGGGGCCAGTGTCCCGGGGCCAGTGACAAAACCTTGTGATTCAAAGGGTTTGCGACTCGTTCCCAAGGGAAAACCCGTGCCGTTTGGGTGGCCGTGATCCTTACAATGCACGGGCCCAAACGCCTTGCCCTGCTCACCTTATCCGGTGAGCGAGTCGAGTTAAGAACCCTCAAAATGGAGTAGTAACACTATGGATCGTCGTTCAATAATCGCCGCCACCGGAGTCGCCGGCGTTGCCGGGCTCTTGGCAGCATGTGGCAAGAAGGAAGAGGCACCGGCGCCAGTTGCTTCGGCACCGGCAGCGCCTGCGGTTGTGACGGGAGAGACCATTCGCTGGCGCCTGGCATCGAGTTTCCCCAAAGCCCTTGACACCATTTACGGCGCGGCTGAAGTGTTCGCACAAAAAGTCAGCGACATGACGGGCGGCAAGTTCTCCATCTCGGTGCACCCGGGTGGCGAGTTGATGCCTGCCTTCGGCGTGGTGGATGGCGTGCAACAAGGCACGGTTGAAGCGGCACACACTGCCCCCTACTACTTCCATGGCAAGAACGAAACCTTCGCTATCGGTACGGCGATCCCGTTCGGCCTGAACAGCCGCCAGCTCACCGCCTGGTACTACGACGGCAACGGCATGACGCTGTTCCGCGAGTTTTATGACCAGTTCAACATCGTGAACTTCCCTGGTGGCAACACCGGTGCCCAGATGGGTGGCTGGTACCGCAAGGAAATCAAGTCGCCCGCTGACATCAACGGCCTCAAGATGCGCCTCGGCGGTTTTGCTGGCCGGGTGCTGACCCGCATGGGCGGCGTGCCCCAGAACATCCCCGGTGGCGAGATCTACCAGGCGCTGGAAAAAGGCACCATCGACGCTACTGAATGGGTGGGTCCTTACGACGACGAAAAGCTGGGATTCCAGAAAGTCGCGCAGAACTATTACTACCCAGGCTGGTGGGAAGGTGGCGCCCAGCTTGACTTCTACATCAACAAGGCCGCGTTCAACGCCCTGTCCAAGGAATACCAGGCCATCGTGGAGGCAGCCGCATCACACGCGCACACTTCTATGCAGGCCCGCTACGACGCCCGCAACCCGGCTGCGCTGAAGCGTCTGGTGGCGGGTGGTGCCAAACTGCAGGCGTTCCCGAAATCGGTGATGGACTTGGCGTTCAAGGAATCCATGGCCTTGTACGGCGAGTTGAACGATACCAACCCGGAGTGGAAAAAAATCTACGCCGACTACTCAGCGTTCCGCAAAGACCAAAATCTCTGGTTCCGCTTCACCGAAGCCACGTTCGACCGCTACATGCAGTCGGCCCAGCTGTAATCCATCTGCAGCTGAAAAAAAACCCCGCATTGGCGGGGTTTTTTACGAGGTTTCTGTTTCAATTCGGCGTTCGCTTTTTCTCTTTGTCAGCGTTTTCGTTTCACTGTATCGAGCGATACACCGCCGCAAAACGGTCCGGTTTGCCACTCGCTACCGCTCCCAACCCCGGGGACCTTTCATGTCGCTACTTTTACGCCTTTCCCGTCTGATCGACGGCTTCAGCGGCCTCGTTGGCAAACTGGCCATGTGGCTAATTCTGGCCACCACCCTGATCAGCGCCGGCAACGCCATCATCCGCAAGACCGTGGGCACCAGCTCCAACGCCTGGCTGGAAATCCAGTGGTACCTGTTCGCTGCGGTGTTCCTGCTGGGAGCGGGCTACGCGTTCATGAAAAACGCCCACGTGCGCATCGACTTCATTTCCAGCAAGTTCAGCGACCGCACCCGCAACTGGATCGACATCGGCGGCATCCTCATTTTTCTGTTCCCGCTGTGCTACATGATGGCCACACTCTCCTGGCCAGTGCTGGCCCAGGCCTATGCGTCGGGTGAGGTGTCGACCAATGCCGGCGGCCTGATCCGCTGGCCGGTTTATGCGCTGATTCCGCTGGGGTTTGCGCTGCTCATGTTGCAGGGCGTGTCGGAGCTGATCAAGCGCGCCGCCTTCCTCACCGGCGACGGTCCCGATGCGCTGAGCCACACCGGCCCGAGTGAAACCGAGTTGCTGGCCGAAGAAATCGCGGCCCAGGAAAAAGCCCGCAAGGCCGGAGCCAAATCATGATGGACTTGCTGATCAACAACTTTGTCCCGGTGATGTTCGCCGGTCTGCTGATCTTTCTGCTGGCGGGTTTTCCGGTGGCGTTTTCGCTGTCGGCGACGGGTCTGTTCTTCGGCTTCATCGGTATGGAGCTCGGCCTTTTCCCGTCCAACCTGTTCCAGGCGCTGCCGCTGCGGGTGATCGGCATCATGCAGAACGACACGCTGCTGGCGATCCCGTTCTTCACGCTCATGGGCATCATCCTGGAGCGCAGCCGCATGGCCGAGGATTTGCTGGAAACGGTGGGCCAGGTGTTTGGTCCGCTGCGTGGTGGCGTGGGCATTGCCGTGGTGCTGGTGGGTGCGCTGCTGGCGGCGACCACCGGCGTCGTGGCGGCATCGGTGATCTCCATGGGTCTGATCGCCATGCCCATCATGCTGCGTTACGGCTACAACCGCACCATTGCCACCGGGACCATCACGGCCTCGGGCACGCTGGCGCAGGCGCTGCCGCCTTCGCTGGTGCTGATCGTGCTGGCCGACCAGCTCGGCCGCTCGGTGGGCGACATGTACGCGGGTGCCTTGCTGCCTGGCCTGATGCTGGTCAGTCTGTACCTGCTGTTCGTGGTCGTGGTCGCGTTCGTCAAACCCAAGTGGGTGCCGGCGCTGCCGCCCGAGGCGCGCATCTATTCCGAGCCCAATGGAGCCAGTGGTCACCGCTCGCTGCTGGTCTTGCTGCTGTTCTGTGGCGCGGTGGCTTTCGGCTGGTCGCGCATCCACGAATCGGTCATGAACCCGTGGCTGGGCCGCGACATGCCGGCTGCTCGGGACGAGATCTTCATCCTTTCGACCACCATCGGTTCGTTCCTCGCACTCGGTCTGGCGCTGGCCAACAAGCTGCTGGGGCTGGGGCTGCTGTCGCGCCTCACTGAGCGCGTGACCTTTGTGCTGATCCCGCCGCTGGTGCTGATTTTCCTGGTGCTGGGCACGATTTTCCTGGGCATCGCGACACCCACCGAAGGCGGCGCCATGGGTGCGCTGGGCGCGCTGCTGATGGCCGCAGGCCGTCGCACATTGTCCTTCGAGCTGCTCAAGCAGGCGCTGGAGAACAGCACCAAGCTGTCCATCTTCGTGATGTTCATCCTGATTGGCTCAACCGTTTTCAGCTTCACATTCAACGCGGCGGATGGCCACATCTGGGTCGAGCACCTGTTCGACAAACTGCCCGGCGGCCAGCTCGGTTTCCTGCTGTTCGTGAACTTGCTGGTGTTCATCCTGGGCATGTTCATCGACTTCTTCGAAATTGCGTTCATTGTCGTGCCACTGCTCGCGCCGGTGGCCACCAAGCTGGACATCAACCTGATCTGGTTCGGCATCATCTTGGCGATGAACCTGCAAACCTCGTTCCTCACACCGCCGTTTGGTTTTGCGCTGTTCTACCTGCGCAGCGTGGCCGCGCGCAGCGACTACGACGACGTGGTGACCGGCGAGCGCATCAAGGCGGTGACCACGGGGCAGATCTACAAGGGCTCCATCGCCTTCATCTTCTTGCAAATCATCATGGTGACCGTGATCGTGCTCAACCCAGGCATCGTGACAGGCAACATCGACAAGCCGGTGGTGGTGGACGAGAACGCGATCGACAACATGCTGGAAAACATGCCCGGACAGGACTACACCACGCCCAAAGTGGGTGACATCCCGCCGCCACGCGTGCCTTTGGGCGAGACACCGTCCGCCGACCCTGTCATGCCTGCCCCCGATGCTGGCGATGACAAGGAGGCACAGGACGCACTCAAAGCGCTGGAAGACGCGATGAAGCCGACGAAGTGAGCCCGGTGACCACGATGTTGATCGAAGTCAAGGTGCTGGATCCGCGGTTGGCGGACCAGCTCCCGGCCTACGCCACGCCCGGCAGCGCCGGGCTGGACCTGCGAGCCTGCCTGGATGCGCCACTGACCTTGGCGGCCAACGCCTGGCAGCTGGTGCCCACTGGCCTGGCCATGCACCTGGCCGACCCGGGCTACGCCGCGCTGATTCTGCCGCGCTCAGGCCTGGGACACAAGCACGGCATCGTGCTGGGCAACCTGGTCGGTCTGATCGACAGTGATTACCAGGGCCAGCTCATGGTGAGCGCCTGGAACCGCAGCGATGTGCCGTTCTCCATCGAGCCCATGGAGCGCCTGGCGCAGCTGGTCATCGTGCCGGTGGTGCAGGCGCAGTTCCGAGTGGTCACCGACTTCGAGGCGACCAGCGAACGCGGCGCGGGAGGTTATGGGTCGACTGGCCGCGGCTGAGCGGTCAGCGCATCCGATCAGGCCGCCGTGTGCGGCCTTTTCTTCTGATGCGGGAGTGTTCAGTGCAGTGTGGGCCGGGTGTCGGTGTCGTCAGGCAAGCTGGTCACCTCGGTGCGGAAAAAGCCAGTGCCCAGCGTGCCGCGGCCGATCTCCTCCAGCGTGGCGTCGCGCACCGCGTGCACCTTCAGGCTGATGCGCAGGGCGATGCCGGCCAACGGGTGGTTGCCATCCATCACCACGTGGTCCGGGTAGATGTCGCTCACAAAGTACAGACGGTCTTTGGGTGCGGCGGCGTTGCAACCAGCGGGCAGACCTTCGAAGCCCATGCCAGCTTCCAGCTCGCCCGGAAACAGGTGGCGCGGCTCCAGAAACAGCAACGTGTCGTCGTAGTCGCCAAATGCCTGCTCAGGTTCGAGCTGCAGCTGAACCGCTTCGCCCGCGCTGCGGCCAATGAGCGCTTGCTCCAGTCCATCCAGCAAATCGCTGCCGCCAACGAGAAACTCCACCGGCTCTTCCAGCACGTCGAGCGTCTCGCCCAGGGTGTCTTTGAGTGTCCAGCTAAGGGACACCACACATTGTTCGCTGATTTTCATCCGACAATTGTCCCATGACCTCTGCTGCACCTTCTCTCATCGCGGTCCCCACCGACCTGCTCGGCGGGCTGTCGCCCGACCAGTTCATGCGCCGCCACTGGCAGAGAAAGCCGCTGCTGATCCGCCAGGCCTTGGGTGGCCAGGTGCCACAACTGGAGCGCGCCCAGCTGTTTGCCATGGCCAGTGATGCCGCGGTGGAGTCGCGCCTGATCGTTCAACACAACAAAGCCTGGAGCCTGCGCCACGGCCCGTTCAAGCGCAGCGCCTTGCCTCCGCTCAAGCAGGCGGGTTGGACGCTGCTGGTCCAGGGGCTGGACTTGCACCTGCCGGCGGCGCACGAGCTGCTGCGCCGTTTCCGCTTCGTCCCTGACGCCCGGCTCGACGATGTCATGGTGTCCTGGGCCAGCGATGGCGGCGGTGTGGGACCGCATGTCGACAGCTACGACGTGTTTCTGCTGCAGGTCAGCGGCCAGCGCCGCTGGCGCATCGGGCGTCAGCGGGACCAGTCCCTGATGCCCGACATGCCGCTGAAAATCCTGAGCCACTTTGAGCCACAGGAAGAGCACTTGTTGGGGCCGGGCGACATGCTGTACCTGCCGCCCCACTGGGCACACGATGGTGTCGCGATGGGTGGTGACTGCATGACCGTGTCGGTGGGTTTTCGGTCGCCGCAGCGCGGGGGTCTCGCCGCCGAGCTGCTGCAGCGCATGGCCGAAGCCAGCGAAGATGAGACGCTGTATCGGGACCCGTCTCAGGCCGCGACCGCCACGCCCGGCGCCATGCCTGCAGGTTTGCAGGCCTTTGCGCAGGATGCGCTGCAGCGCCTGGTCGCCGACAGCCACTCGCTGGCCTGTGCGCTGGGCGAGGTGATGACCGAGCCCAAGCCCCGGGTCTGGTTCGACGAACCTCAGGAAGGCTGGCGGCCGGGTCGCGTGACGCTGGACCGCCGTACGCGCATGATGTACGACACGCGCCATGTGTTCATCAATGGCGAGAGCTTTCGGGCCGGCGGCGCCGATGCGCGGCTGATGCGCGATCTGGCCGATCGTCGCGAACTGAGTGAGCAGCAAATTCGTCGCGCATCGGCAGACGCGCAGGCGATGTTGCAGGACTGGTTTGAAGCCGGCTGGCTGCAGCTGGCGCACGACTGACCGGAGAGCCACCAAGGAGCCACCATGACCGACACCCCAGCCTCAACCCCCGCGCCTGCGCCCCTGCCCATTGGCCGGTTCGAAGGTCGAAAGGCCTTCACCGGGCTCGTGCGCCACGCCCTGGAGACAGCGGCTCATGAGGGCTGGCCGAGCCTGGTGCTCAGCGATCCCGATTTTCAGGACTGGCCGCTGGGTGAGCGTGCCGTGATCGATGCGCTGGGCCACTGGGCGAGTCAAGGGCGCCAGATCCGCTTGCTGGCACGCGACTTCGGTCCTTTAAGGCTAGCCCATCCCCGGCTGGTGCAGTGGCGCATCACCTGGGGTCACCGGGTGGAAGCCCATGCCTGCCCGGGCGCTTCCGGCAATGAGCTCCCCAGCGCGATCTGGTCGCCTGGCTGGACGCTGGAGCGACTGGACCCGGTGCGCTCGACCGGCATCACCAGCGACGATGCTGCCAGGCGCACGATGCTGCAGGAGCGGCTGGAGGCGTGCTGGCACAAGGGCGCCCCGTCCTTTGCAGCCACCACCTTGGGATTGTGAGCTTTTGCATTAAAGGTGGCGGGAATACGACGAGAAAACGTATCCAAAAGAAAAAGATGATTAGGGTAAATGCGGATGCACTTTTCTCGATATGATTTGTAGACAGTCCGATGGCCGGCTTCTCAAACGGTTATCTGACTGGGTCAACCTAGCTCGAATCCTGGATTCGGGTTTTTTTTTGGTTGGCACCTAAAAAATGTCTGTTTGTCATCCTCATCCATTGGACCTGTCATCATGAAAAAATCCATCCTCCTCGCTAGCTTGCTTGCCGCCATCGCCCTGACCGCCTGCGGTAAGAAAGAAGAAATGCCCGTGGCGCCTGCCGCTCCTTCTGCCATGGACGCCGCCAAAGAAGGCGCAGCCGCCACCATGGACGCTGCCAAAGAAGGCGCAGCCGCCACCATGGATGCCGCCAAGGACAGCGCTGCTGCCACCACCGAAGCCGCCAAGGACAGCGCTGCTGCCACCACCGAAGCCGCCAAGGACAGCGCTGCTGCCACCATGGATGCTGCCAAAGAAGCCGCCGACAAGGCTGCAGAAGCAGCCAAGATGGCTGCCGACCAGGCTGCTGAGGCTGCCAAAGGCGCCGTGAAGCCAGCGCAGTAAATCCCCTGCAGGCGCGGTTCTCTCGCTGCAAAAAATGCCGCCCTCGGGCGGCTTTTTTCGTGTCGGTTGACCGCTCTGTTTGAGGCTTTTTACTTCAGGTCTTCCACCAGCAACTGGGCAATGCGGGCCGCATTGCCCGAGGCGTCGGGCTGGCCCTGGCCATCCAGCACGCTGACCGTGCTGCGGTTGTCCTGGCTGCTCACCACCACGCGGTAACGCACCGGGGTGGCATCGGGCTTGGAGCCGCTGAAGATGCGGCCGAAGAAGCCCGGTTTTTCCGCATCGGCGCTGCCCGGTGTCACGTAACGCACGAAGTAGACGCCCTGACTGCGGTCCCGGTCTTCCACGGTGAAGCCGCTGCGGTCGAGCGACAGGCCGACACGCCGCCAGGCGCGGTCAAAACCTTCATCGATCTGGATCACGGACTGGTTGTTGACCGTGGCAAGGCGGGCAGCCGCCTGCACCGGAGCGCTGGCCGCCGCGGCCTTGGCCTGTGCTTCGCTCACACCCAGCTTGACCATGAGGCGGGTCAGGAACTCGGCTTCCAGCTCAGGGTCAGCTCCACGCGGCTGCCAAATCGTCTGGTCTTTCTGGCTACTGGCATACACCTCGACCATGCCGCGGTGGCTGATGAAAATTTCGGTGCGGCCCTCGCCACCGCGTTCCAGCCGGGTGCGGAACTTGTCGCGCTCGCCGGTCGAATACAGGCTTTCGAACACGCGGCCAATGGTGCGGCGGAAGATATCCTGCGGAATCTTGGCCCGGTTCTCGGCCCAGTCGGTCTCCATGATGCCGAGCTTTTCCTGGTCCAGTTCCAGCACAAAACCGTTCTCTTGCCAGAAGTCGCGGATCGGGGCCCAGAGCTTGTCAGCGGGGCGATCCACCACCAGCCAGCGCTGGCCACCGGCGCGCTCGATGCGCACGTCGGCCACGGCATTGACCGCGGTGGCCTGCCCGGCGCTGGCAGCGGGCGTGCCACTCTGGTAGCCGCTGGCGGTAACCACCGTGCCGGGCACCTGGTAGCGCGCATCGCGGCTCAGTTGCGTGAGGTCTGGCGGCACGTCCAGCGAGCTGCCTTTTTTGGCGCTCTGGTAATCGATCTTGTCTTCCTGCAGCATGCTGCAACCCGTGGCCAGGAAGGCGGCCAGAGCGATCGCACCAAGGCGCGAAGCGGAAGACAGGGGGCGAAGGAAATGTGTGTGCATGAGCAGTTCGGGGAAGAGAAAAAAGGTGGCGTGGGCCGAACGCCTGTTCAGTCGATCAGACCACTGTCTTTGAGGGCGGCTTCCACCAAGGGTTCCAGCGCTTCGCTCAGCGGTGTGAGCGGCAGGCGCAAGCTTGCACCACACATGCCCATGCGCGACAAGGCCCACTTGACCGGGATCGGATTGGCTTCGATGAACAGCTGCTTGTGCACCGGCATCAGCCGAAACTGGATGTCCATGGCCCGCTTGGCGTCACCGGCGATGGCGGCCACACAAAGCTCGTGCATCAGGCGCGGCGCCACATTGGCCGTCACGCTCACATTGCCATGCCCGCCGCACAGCATCAGCGCCACGGCGGTGGGGTCGTCGCCAGAGTAGACGGCAAAGCCTTCGGGCGCCTCACGGATCAGCCACTGCGCGCGCTCGATGTTGCCGGTCGCTTCCTTGGTGCCGACAATGCCCGAGATCTGCGACAGGCGCAGCGCGGTTTCGACCGACATGTCGGCCACCGTGCGACCAGGCACGTTGTACATCACGATGGGCAAATCACCGGTGGCTTCGGCGATGGCTTTGAAGTGCTGGTACTGGCCTTCCTGGGTCGGCTTGTTGTAGTAGGGCACCACCTGCAGCTGGCAGTCGGCCCCCACTTTTTGGGCGTACTTTGCCAGGGCGATGGCTTCGGCGGTGGAGTTGGAGCCGCAGCCGGCCATGACAGGCACGCGCTTAGCAGCTTGCTCGACCGCGACGCGGATGATTTCGCAGTGCTCGTCGGTGGTGACGGTGGGCGACTCGCCCGAGGTACCCACGACACCAATGCAGTCCGTGCCTTCGGCGATGTGCCAGTTGATCAGTTTGCGCAGCGCTGCGTAGTCCACGCGACCA
>JAABRN010000364.1 GCA_011390855.1 Hydrogenophaga sp.
GTCCACCGAGAGGTGGGCAGTCCTTTTCTTAAGGCACCTCTAATGGTGGCTGGAGATCATGGTGGAGAAGCACGATAGACCGTGCAGGTGAAACTCCGAATCATGAGACTGCTGCTGATAGAAGACGACACCATGATCGGGGAGGCGGTCCTCGATCAATTGCGCGCAGAGGACTATGCCGTTGATTGGGTGCGCGATGGCGAGATGGCGTTGACTGCGCTCAAGACCCAGACTTACGACCTCGTGCTGCTTGACCTGGGGCTGCCTCGGCTGGACGGGCTGGAGGTCCTGCGCGCATTGCGTGCTCGAAAACTGCGTGTGCCGGTGCTGATCGCCACCGCGCGCGACTCGGTGCAGCAAAAGGTTCAGGGCCTGGACGCTGGTGCTGACGACTACATTCTCAAGCCCTACGATCTAGACGAGCTGCTGGCTCGCATCCGCGCGTTGTTGCGCCGTGCCGCCGGTCGCGCGGAACCGGTGTACGAGTACAAAGGCGTATCGATCTGTCCCGCGACTCGCGAAGTGAGCGTGGCGGGCGAGCCGGTGGTTTTGTCCGCACGCGAGTGGGCGGTGCTGGAGCCGTTGCTGGCACGGCCAGGCCTGCTGCTCTCCCGGCCCCAGCTGGAAGAAAAGCTCTACGGCTGGAAAGACGACATCAGCAGCAACGCAGTGGAGGTTTATATCCACGGGGTGCGCAAGAAGCTGGGCGCGGACCTGATCCAGAACGTGCGCGGTTTGGGCTACATGGTGCCCAGGGTCTGAGCCGGATGGCTTGGTCGATCCTGCATTCCCTGCGCGCCCGCCTGCTGGGCCTGCTGCTGCTGGCCATTCTGGTGTCCGCAGCTGCCCAGTCGTTGGTGGTGTACCGCCAAGCGCGGACCGAGGCCGATGCGATCTTTGATTACCACATGGTTCAGATGGCGCAGGCCTTGCGCGCCGGCGTCGCCATGCCCAGCTTGCCGGCGTTTGAAAGTCAGATGGGTGAGGTCGGGGATTTCGATTTTTTGGTGCAAGTCTGGAATCTGGATGGCTCCCACGTGTTCAAGTCCAACACGCATGGGGTGCTGCCCCAACGAGCGGTGCTGGGCTTTTCCGAAATGCAGCTGAGCGGGGCGCCCTACCGTGTCTATTCGCTCCAGACCCGGTTTCAGGTGGTCCAGATTGCGCAGGACATGACGCCCAGGCGCCGCATGGCCCGCGAACTCGCGTTGCGCACGGTGGCGCCTATCGGCTGGATGGCACCTTTGCTCATGTTGCTGGCCTGGTGGGTGGTCAGTGTGTCTCTGCGCCCGATTGAGCGGGTACGTGCGCAGGTCGCTCAGCGGCAGGCAGACGACCTTGCCTTGGTGACTGAAGACGGCTTGCCGGATGAAATCGCGCCCCTGGTTCACGAGCTCAACCTGTTGTTCTCACGGGTTCGCAGTGCCTTCGACGCACAGCAGAATTTTGTGGCCGACGCGGCTCATGAACTGCGCTCGCCACTGGCTGCACTGCGCTTGCAGGTACAAGGACTGCAGCGAGCGCGAGACGAGGCAAGCCGCGCGGTGGCGCTGGAGCGCCTGCTGGCGGGCATTGACCGGTCGACCCACCTGGTCGAGCAGTTGCTGTTGCTGGCGCGCCAGCAAGCGAGTGCATCGGGTGGCCTGTCCGGGCAAACAGTCGACCTGTCTCGACTGGTTGAGGCGTGTTTGGCCGACGCTGCGGCGCAAGCGCAGCAAAAAGGCATTGACCTGGGGCTGGCACAGGCAGAGGCAGGCCAGGTCTTCGGGCAGGTGGATGCTTTGAGGATCTTGCTGCGCAACCTGCTCGACAATGCGATCCGCTACACGCCAGACGGTGGGCGGGTCGATGTGTCGGTGAACATAGAGCATGAACGGGTCGTGCTGTCGGTGGAGGACAGTGGTCCCGGCATCGGCGTTGCAGATCGACCGCGGGTGCTCGATCGTTTCTACCGGGTCCAGGGTGCCGCCGAAGGGGGTAGCGGATTGGGGTTGGCGATCGTGGCGGCGATTGCCGATTCTCACCACGCCGATCTCCAGCTGGGCGAATCTCAGCGCCTGGGGGGCCTGCAGGTAAGTATCAAGTTCCCGGTGGCGCGGCCTGGTGACCCGCCCCGAGACCTGCCGCCGGCTCAGGAGGCCAGATGAAGAACGCTTCCTGGTACAGCCGGTTCGCCAAAGCAGCTGCGCATTTCTGCGGGCGGCCGCGGGTGTTTGTGACGGCGGTCGGTGTGATCGCCGTCTGGGTCGTGACGGGTCCCGTCTTCCAGTTCAGCGACACCTGGCAGCTGGTCATCAACACGGGCACCACCATCGTCACCTTCTTGATGGTGTTTCTGATTCAAAACACCCAGAACCGGGATACGCAAGCCATCCAGGTGAAGCTGGACGAGCTCATCCGAGCCACGCAAGGTGCTCACAACGCTTTGCTGGATCTGGAGGAAATAGAAGAGGAAAGTCTGGATGCCTTTCGGCAGCGCTATCAGGCCCTGGCTCGTGTCGCACGCGCCGAACTCGGCCGCGGGCAACAGGACACGGGTACACCAGAACCGTGACTGCCCGGTGTCCCATGAA
>JAABRN010000365.1 GCA_011390855.1 Hydrogenophaga sp.
TCAGGGCGCTGGAGGCCCAAGGAACTGGCGTTGTGATGGTGCTTGAGCCGAACCTTGATCGCTGGAAAGACCGCTGGGTGACGTGGCGGATCTGGCTTTATCCCGCGGTCACTGTGCTGCTCTTTTCCCTGGCACTTTGGGTGCTGCACGGCGAGCTGGCCAGCATCCACTGGACGGATGTCAGCGCTGCGCTGGCCCGCCTGGGCCCGATGGTCCTGATTCTTTCACTGGCTGCCACC
>JAABRN010000366.1 GCA_011390855.1 Hydrogenophaga sp.
AGCGACGGCATCGGCCAGGTCAATGTGGCGGTGACGCAGCTGGACCAGATGACGCAGCAGAACGCCGCGCTGGTCGAAGAGAGCGCGGCAGCGGCCGAGAGCCTGAAAGACCAGGCGCAGCGCCTTGCCCAGGTGATCCAGATCTTCAGGCTGGAAGCGGGTGCGCAAGCTGTGTTGCCTGCTCCGGCACGTCAGGCTCCCAAGCCACAGATGGCTTCCAGGCTCCCTGCACCCAAGGCCAAACCTGCCCTGGCTGCGCCCAAGGCCTCCCCCGCGTCTTCGGCCTCTGCAGCGCCTGAACTCCGGCGCCCTCAAGCCTCGGGTGCGCCCGTGCGCGCAGCGGCTGGGGCGGAAGGTGACTGGGAAAGCTTCTGACTCCCTGTTGGCCCGATCAGGACCTCCCCCGCACCGGGCACTTTCTTTTCAGTCACCTCACGTTAGCAAGTAAATCAAAATGAACAACGCAAACCACCGCATGCAGGCTGACAACAGCCAGGCCCTGCTGGGCGACAAGGTCATGTTGGCTGCCATTCTGGTGAGCGCCATCGCCGCTGTTGTCATCGGTTTCCTGTATTACGAACCCACGCTGGGTGTGATCGGTGCCCTGGCGTTGGCAGGACTGGGGACCACAGCCTTTGCGGTGGCTCGCGGATCCATGGCCTCTCGCCTGGTGCTGGTGTTTGCGCTGGTGGCATTGGTCGCACTGCACATCCAGCTGGCGCGCGGCGAAATCGAATACCACTTTGGCGTATTCGTCACCCTGGCCTTGGTGCTGGTTTATCTGGACTGGCGCCCCATCGTGTTTGCGGCGGGTCTGTTTGCCGTGCATCACGTTTTGTTTGACCGCCTGCAAGCCGCGGGCCTGGGCTTCTATTGCACCACCGAGGCCAACTTCTGGCGCGTGATGCTGCACGCCGGCTATGTGGTCATTCAGACCGCGCTGGAGGTGGTGCTGGCGGTGAGCATGGGCCGCACGGCGCGCGAAGGCGTTGAGCTGGCTGGAATGGTTGCTGCAGTGGACCAACCCGATGGCATTGCGCTGGACATGAGTGGCATGGAAGTGACCACGCCACGCGCGAAAGCCCTGAAGTCGGCGCTGCAGCGCATGCAGGCAGTGGTCACTTCGGTCCAGGCGTCTGCCACACAGATCGAAGCCGCAAGCCAGGAAATTGCCACCGGCAACAACGACCTCTCGGCGCGCACCGAGCAGGCGGCCAGCAATCTGCAAGAAACCGCCGCCAGCATGGAGCAGATCAATGGCACCGTGCGCCAGAGCGCCGATGCTGCCCGCCAGGCCAGCCAGATGGCGGTGGCCAACGCTGAGGTGGCTGCCCGCGGTGGCCAGGTGGTGGGTCAGGTGGTGGCCACGATGCACGAGATCAACCACAGCAGCAAGAAGATCAGCGACATCATTGGCGTGATCGACGGTATTGCATTCCAGACCAACATTCTGGCGCTGAACGCCGCCGTGGAAGCAGCCCGCGCCGGTGAGCAAGGCCGTGGCTTCGCGGTGGTGGCGGGCGAGGTGCGCAACCTGGCCCAGCGCAGTGCCGAAGCAGCCAAAGAAATCAAGACGCTCATTGGCAACAGCGTGGACAAGGTGGAAGCGGGTTCCCGGCTGGTAGCCGAAGCGGGCAGCACCATCGACGAGGTGGTGGCCAATGCGCAGCGCGTGGCCGACATCATTGGCGAGATCACAGCGGCATCTTCCGAGCAGTCAGGGGGCATCAGCCAGGTTCATACCGCCGTGAATCAGCTCGATCAGATGACCCAGCAGAACGCGGCGCTGGTGGAAGAAAGCAGCGCGGCCGCTGAGAGCCTGAAGGAGCAAGCGCGAAGCCTCGCCCAAGCCATTCTGGTGTTCAAGCCCCACGGGCCACTGCGCTTGGCCTGAGATGCAGAGCACCCTTCTCACATGACCGCTCACCACATCAAGACACATACGGCTGGCGTGACACATGTTCGCCATTGCCCATGCCCTGGCGTCGCGTTGCGTCTTGATCGACCGTGTGATGAGGTGTTGGTCGGACGCGCTCAGCAACCGCTGATCCTCTGATCCCCGGTGCATTTGTATTCATCCATTCCTTGATCTGGACACTCCCATGGGACTCAACAATCTGATGCGTCAGTTCTCCATTCGCACCCGCATGCTGGGCGCTATCGGTGTCGTGCTGGCCTTGCTGTTCCTGGTGGGCGGATCCGGCATGTGGGGCATGCAGCGCATGGCCCACCTGGGCAACGAGTTTGTTGATCACGCTTTTCAGGAAACAGTGGCTTTGTCCAAGCTGCGCGTGGCGCTGGGTGACATCAGCCGTTTCGAAAAGGACATGGTCATCCACTACGAATCGCCAGAACAACTGTCGCTGTCCAACCTGCGCTGGGAAACAGCGGTGAAACAGGCCAACGAGCAGCTCGCGAGCATGCTGGAGGGCGAAGCGGACGAGGACAACATCGTGCTGCAAGACCTGCAGCAACAGCTCAAGGACTATGTGGCGGCTGTGGAGCCTGTGGTGGCCCAGATTCAGGATGAAGCCTACGACTCAGCCACCGTGGCCAACCGCATGCTGGGTCGTGCACACGAGCGCTATGCCGCGATCCTCACGCTGGTGCAGCAGGTCGAAACCATCATCGCGACCGAGGCGGAAGGTGTGCAGACGGAACTGGTTTCCACCAGCGACCGAACTTTGTTGTGGTTTGGTGTTGCCGTGGCCCTGGCGGCACTGGTGGTGGTACCCACCACGCTGGCAAACATGCAAAGCATCTGCCAGCCGCTGGACCGGGCGCAGCGGCTCGCCGAGGGCATCACCCAGGGCGACTTGACCCAGGGCGTTTCTGCCCAGGGAAAGGACGAACTGACTGCGCTGATGAACGCGCTGGGGGGCATGCAGTCGTCGCTG
>JAABRN010000367.1 GCA_011390855.1 Hydrogenophaga sp.
CGCGCTCCCGCTGTATCTGTGCCGAGAGACTGTAGAAGCGCTCCGGGCTGCCGTCGGCGCGGGCCAGGAACATATCCCCCAAGGCACGTGCAATGCGTCCGTTGCCATCGTCAAAAGGATGCAGCGTGACAAACCACAGGTGCGCAAGCCCGGCCTTGATCAGCAGAGGTTCTGGGGTGTCTGCATTGGCCCATTCCAGGAAGACTCGCATCTCGTCTGGCAGTGCCTCGGCCGGTGGCGCCTGAAAGTGGAGCTTGCGTTTACCGACCGGGCCTGAAACTACCTGCATCGGCCCATCCTTGTCTGTGCGCCACTGGCCCACCTCAATGCGGTTCAGGCCCGAGTAGCCGGTTGGGAACAAGGCTGCGTGCCAGCCGAGCAGGCGTTCAGTGGTCAGGGGCATGCTCGACTGGAGGGTCGCATCAAGCACCATATCCACCACGCCATCCACATGCCTGTCCACCGGCGCAACAGCCCCCACATCCACCCCCAGCCTGCGCGCCACCGACGACCGCACCGACTGAACGTGGAGCATCTCTCCCTCAATCTCGCTGGTCTTGAGGACGTCTTCGGTCAGGGCGGCCACGCTGGCCTGGGTGCGCAGCGATGAACTCACGTCAGCCAGTCGCCCCAGCAAAACACCCTGCTGCCTGCTTACGCTGGCCAGTGGTCCTGAGAGCGCAAAAAGGTCGTAACGCCATCTAGGCCAATCGTTTGCTTGCCAGATGTAGGTCTTTTCGCCGTGATTCATGCGGAGATTAAACAACCGACGCGCTCCAAAAGCAAGTTTTTCACCGCAAATATAGCGGTGATTAAATGCTTATTTCCCGCATCCTTTCCTAACCTGCCGGGCGCTTTGTGGACGCCTAGGCCAATGAAAAGGGGCAGTGAAACCTCTGTGAATCGCCAACTGTCCGAGTGAACTCCACCCAATGCAGCGCCGGAACCCACCGTCGAGTCGCTGACACCTCGCAGTCTTTGATGGGTAAACCGGGCAAGTCAAGCATTGGGGTAACGGGTGTTGAGCGCTGCCGCCCTGTCTAGCAGGCGCCGCGCATTCCTCCAAGTGGGCACTTCTACCAACAGGCCCTCCACCAGAGCGCGATCCTCGCCGCGAGCCCGTGCTGCCTCGAAGCCCTGGACGATGGCCAGCGCTTTGCGCACCTCTTCCGAATTCGGAGTGAGGGCCTCGTTGAGTGCAGCAGCATGACCGGGTAGAACCAAGGACTTGCACCGATAGTCATGCCATCCGTAGATAGTCTGGACCAAGAGATCCTTTCAGGATCATCTCAAAAGCAAAGTGGGAACCCTCGCCGATCGCAACAGGTCCGTGGTCTTACTGCCCACAAACATGCTGCGCCACGGCGAATGGCTGTAGGCGCCCATGACGAGTAGGTCGAATTGCTGCGCCGTCACCGCCTCGGCAACCACTGCCCCAGGATTTCCCAGGGCAATCTCCATCGAGACCTGGAAGCCCGCCGCCTCCAGCGTGTGGCGGGCCTGCGCGATCTGCTTCGGCCCCTGAGCTTGCGGCTTACCCGCCATCAGCAGGTGGATGGGCAGCCCCTTGAGCAGCGGACTCCCGGCAATCATCTGGATGCCCTGGCGGGTCACGCTGGAGCCATCGAATGCGTACAGCACGCGGCCAGGCTCACGGAACCCATCAGGCACGGCCAGCACAGGCTTGTTCACTGAGCGGACCACCCACTCCAGGTTTCGACCCAGGTCTCGCTGGGTGCCCTGAGCAGAAGCGCCGCGACGGCCCAGCACGAACAGGCGGACATCGCCTTGAAGCTCTGGGAGCGTGGTCTCCAACTCCCCGTGGCGTTGCCGCACATCTACCGCGCGTGCGCCTGCTGCCATGGACCGTTCACGCAAGCCATTGAGGAACACTCGGCCCGTCTCCCGGGCAGCTCGGTTCCTCATCTCGTCCTTGTCACTCAACTGCTTGAGCAGGTTCTCCTGGGCATCCAGACCGATGGCCCCGCTGTGGTCCTTGACAGCCTCCAATTGAGGATGCCGGTCGATGACGTGAAGGAGCTCCATGGGGGCCTGCATCCGCTGGGCCGCCCAGGTGGCGTAGTCCGCCACGCTCTCGGCGTACTTGGATTGGTCCACGCAAGCCAGCACTTTCTTGTCGTCGTTCATAGGGAGTTCTCCTTCAGTGGCCCATCAGCATGTCGTCAGCGCCGACCTTGTCGTGGATACCAAAGCGGTCCACCATGGTCGCGCTGGCCTCGTTCAGACCGATGACCTCGACCTCGGCACCCTCGCGGCGGAACTTGATGACGGCCTTGTCCAGGGCGCTCACGGCGGTGATGTCCCAGAAGTGAGCCCGGCTCACGTCAATGCGCACCTTGTCGATGACTTCCTTGTAGTCAAAGGCGTTGGTGAAGCGGTCGGCGCTGGCAAAAAACACCTGCCCGATGACCTGATAGGTGCGGGTGCGACCCTCGTCCTCGCTCTGCGACTTCACCCGCAGAATCTGCCCAACCTTGTGGGCGAAGAAGAAACCCGACAGCAGCACACCGGTCAGCACGCCTTTGGCCAGATCGTGGGTGGCCACAGTGACAACCACGGTGGCAACCATTACGACGCTGGAGCTCTTGGGGTGCTCGCGCAGATTCTTGATGGAGGCCCAGTTGAAGGTGCCGATGGAGACCATGATCATCACGGCCACCAATGCAGCCATGGGAATCATGGCCACCCAGTCGCCCAGAAACACCACCAGTATCAGCAGGACCACACCTGCGGTGAGTGTGGACAGCCGACCCCGGCCGCCCGACTTCACGTTGATGACCGACTGGCCAATCATGGCGCAGCCCGCCATGCCACCGATGAAACCCGTGGCAATGTTGGCCACACCCTGGCCCACGCACTCGCGGTT
>JAABRN010000368.1 GCA_011390855.1 Hydrogenophaga sp.
CCCATCTGGCGCAGCCGAAGCGCGCAACCGGTGGCCACCAGCGCGCTCCCCATGGAAAGCCAGAACACGCTGGCCAGCCCCAACGCTGAGCTCAGGAAGCCACCGCCAACACCGCCCAGCACCCCCGGCAGCCCATAGCCCAGCACCGAATAAAGCGCCTGGCCGCGGCCACGCAAGCGGCCGGGAAAGTGCTGCGACAACAAGGCGATGCAGACCGTGTGATGGGCCGCAAAAGTGATGGCATGCAACGCCTGAGCCAACAGCAACAAGGGCCACACCAGCGGCAAACCCGCCGTGATGCCCATGCGCAAGGCCATGAGCGCAGCGGCCAGCACCAGCCAGCCGGGCAGCGAAATCAGCGGTAACCAGCGTCCCTGCGTGAAGAACCAGCCGATCTCGATCACCACCGACACCGCCCACAGCAGGCCGATCACCGTCTTGCTGTAGCCCAGCGAATCGAGATAGAGCGAGAAGAAGATGTAGATGAAGATGTGCGAGAGCACATGGAAGAACATCGACAGAAAGAACCAGCGCACCGCCGGCTGGCGAAGCACCGGCCACACGTTGGGGTGTTCTTCGGTGTGGTGTGAAGCTTCGCGTGCGTCTGGCAACAGCCACACACTCAGCGCCACGGCGGCCAGCGTGAGTGCAGTCCAGCCCGGAAAGTGCGACATGCCAAAGCGCTCGAACCAGGCACCGGCGGCCACCACGGTGATCAGGAAACCCAATGAGCCCCACAGGCGCACGCGCCCATAGCGGCGGGCGTCGAACGCGCCTCCATGGCTCACCAGGTGCGCCAGCGCGGCTTCGCTCATGGGCATCATGGCGCTGGTGTGGCTGAACATCAGCAGCAGCACAATGAACAGCGCCACGCCACCCATGTCAAACCACAACCCCAGCGAAAGCACCAGCGCCGCTGTGCCGCCATAGCGCAGCAGTTTCACACGCTCACCGGTGCGGTCGCTCAGGGTGCCCCAGGCATAAGGCGCAAACAAGCGGGTTGCAGACTGAACCGAAGTGAGCACACTGATGGCAATGAGGCTGAACCCCATGTCCTTGAGCCACAGCGGGAGGTAGGGGTTGAAAAAGCCGATGTGTGCGAAATAGCTCGCCGACAGCATGGCGAAGGGAAACAGCCTGCTGCTTTCAGACTTTGGCGTCATGTGGCGTCAGTTGGCCCATACAACCTGTGGCGCGCATCCAGCACACACCGCCGAACCCGCTCTTCCGGGCATCTGGTGTGGCTCCCCCGGAGGGAGAAGGCGCGAAGCGGCGCAGGGGGCGCTCACCGACCAGCTGCCGCGATATCTGGCGTGGGCAGCACCACGTCGCCACATTGCGCCCGGTGGCGCAGCGCGTGGTCCATCACCACCAGCGCCAGCAGGGCCTCGGCAATGGGCGTGGCGCGAATACCCACGCAGGGGTCGTGCCGGCCTTTGGTGATGACCTCGGTGGCCACACCGGCGGTGTCGATGCTGTCTCGCGGCACCAGGATGGAACTGGTCGGTTTGATCGCGATTGACACTTCCAGGTCCTGTCCGGTGCTGATACCGCCCAGCACACCGCCGGCCTTGTTGGCGGAAAAGCCCTCGGGCGTGAGGCTGTCGCCGTGGGTGCTGCCCTTGTCGGACACGCTGGCGAAGCCGGCGCCGATCTCCACACCCTTGACGGCGTTCAGGCCCATCATCGCGTGTGCGATGTCGGCATCGAGCCGGTCGTACAAAGGCTCACCCAGCCCCACCGGCATGCCGGTGGCGGTGACGCGGATGCGCGCGCCACACGAATCGCCGCCCTTGCGCAATGCATTCATGTAGTCCTCCAGGGCCGACACGTCAGCCACCGGCGCAAAGAAGGGGTTGTGTGGCACGTGGTCCCAACTCTCGAACGGGATCACCTGCTCGCCGATCTGCGTCATGCAACCGCGGAAACTGGTGCCAAATTTCTCTTTCAGCCATTTGCGGGCCACGGCCCCAGCGGCCACCGTGGGTGCGGTCAGGCGGGCCGACGAGCGACCGCCCCCGCGCGGATCCCGGATACCGAATTTTTGCCAGTAGGTGTAATCCGCATGGCCCGGCCGAAAAGTCTGCAGGATGTTGCCGTAGTCCTTGCTGCGCTGATCGGTGTTGCGGATCAGCAGGGCAATGGGTGTGCCGGTGGTCTTGCCCTCGTACACGCCGCTGAGGATCTCCACCGTGTCGGGTTCGTTGCGCTGGGTCACGAACTTCGATGTGCCGGGCCGGCGCCGGTCCAGTTCGATCTGGATGTCGGCTTCACTCAGCGCCATGCCGGGCGGGCAACCGTCAATCACGCAGCCAATGGCCGGGCCGTGGGATTCACCAAAGTTGGTGACGCAGAAAAGGGTGCCGATGGTGTTGCCGCTCATGGGGCTGGATTATCCCTGAGGCCCGAAGCTGTGCACCCCTGCCCAAAGTGGTGCACGACCCGGCTGCATTCCTGGCGCAAACGCCTGCGCGCGGGGGCGATGAGAAATGGAACACTTCATGCTTCGTGTTGCATTGCAGCAATCCAACTGCCTTCAGCGACAAGGAGCGCCCCATGCTGGATCGAACCACCACCCTGTTCTCACACGTCAAGCCCAAGGACACCGAGTTCGTGCGCGGCGGCCTGCGCGACTTTTTTCTCTACCGCGACCTGGGCATAGCGGAGGCCACCCACGGCAAGGTGGTCGCGCATCTTGTCAAGGCCAACGCACCACCCGATGGTGGCACCGGCTGGCACATCCACGAGGCGGACTTCCAGATCGTGATCATGACCAAGGGCTGGGCCAAGTTCATGTACGAAGACAAGGTGACCCTGGTCGAAGCCGGCGACGTGGTGCACCAGCGACCCGGTATTCGCCACTACCTGTTCGACTATTCGCCCGACA
>JAABRN010000369.1 GCA_011390855.1 Hydrogenophaga sp.
GGAGGCTTCATCCAGGATGCGCATGACATCGTCGAGATCGAGTGCCTCCTCCTCCACCACCGAGGACACCATCACCCGCGCGGACGCACTGCCAATGGCCCCCGCGAGCTGGGTTTCCACGAACTGCACCAGCCGGGCATCCGCTGAAATGTCTTCAATGCGGTCCACGCCCATTCGACGCGCGTATTCCTCGAACAGGCGCTGGGCAGGCTCCGCTCCCAGGAAACGCCCCACCAGCGGCAACAAGGCCGACACCTGGGCCTTCCCCTGCCAGAACACGGGGTGGGATGCGGTGGTGCGGTGAAACACATCGACGAAAAGCAAGGCCTGGCTTGTTTCCACCGCAGTGGGTGAGCGCCACAATGACAGGCCCGCGTAAGCCGCGATGTTGGCCAGCAGGCTCCAGAACAGCGAATGCGTGAGGCTGTCCAGTCCGGTCAGCCCCAGAAAGGCCTCCGGCTTGAGCAGTTCGATACCCCACAAGCCTTCATCGAGAAAGGCAGAAGGCAGCCAGCCCGACTTGGCCAGAGAGGGCAACATCAGCGTGTAGGCCCAGAATGCAAAGCCCAGCAACAAACCAGCCAATGCCCCTCGCCGGGTACCACCCTTCCAGTACATGCCGCCCAGCATGGCTGGTGCAAACTGGGCCACGGCCGCAAAGCTGATCAAGCCAATGCTGACGAGCGCATAGGCCTCGCCAGCCAGATGGAAGTAGAGGTAGCCCAGAAGCAGGATGCCCAGAATGGCCAGCCGCCGGATACCCAGCAGCAGTCCGGTCAGGTCGCCGCTGGCGCGCACACCGAACCGCCGCATGCGCAGCAGGATGGGCATCACCAGATCGTTGCAGACCATGGTGGACACAGCGATCGCCTCAACGATCACCATGCCAGTGGCAGCCGAGAGCCCCCCCACGAAAACGAACAGCGCCAGCCAGGCGTATCCCTGGGACAAGGGCAAAGACAACACGAAAGTCTCTGGGTCCATCACACCAGGACCAAAATGCAGCAGGCCGCCGATCGCAATCGGCAGCACAAACAGATTGATCAGAAACAGGTAGAGCGGAAAGGCCCACACGGCCCGGCGCAGGTGCTGCTCGTCCACGTTTTCCACCACCATGACCTGGAACTGGCGCGGCAGGAAGATCACCGACAACATGGCCAGCAAAGTCAGCCCCAGCCACTGGGCGTAAGCGAACGGCTGGCCCTGACCGAACTGCAGCAGTTCACGCAGTTCAGGGACCGCTCGCGCCTGGTCGAACAAGGCCGCAGGACTGGAAAACAACCAGAAACTGACAAACAGGCCCACCGCCATGAAAGCCACCAGCTTCACCACAGATTCAAACGCGATCGCCGCAACCATGCCCTCGTGGCGCTCGGTGCTGTCGAGATGGCGCGCACCAAACACGATCGTGAAGCCGGCCAACGCCAGGGCCACATAGAGGGTGCTGTCACTCCACCACTGCGCGCTTTGTACCGCCGGCTGACCCAGTGGTGAAGTGAGCACCGCGTAGCCACTGGAAATGGCTTTCAGTTGCAGGGCAATGTAGGGCACGATGCCCACCACGGTGATGAGCGTGACCAGACCGGCCAGCGTGGGGCTCTTGCCGTAGCGGCTCGCAATGAAATCGGCAATGGAGGTGATGCGGTAGGTCTTGGCGATGCGGATCATCTTGCGCACGACCATCCAGGCCAGGATCATCGCCAGCATGGGCCCCAGGTAGATCGGCAAAAACCAGACGCCAGAGTTGGCTGCCCTGCCCACGCTCCCAAAATAGGTCCAGGCTGTGCAGTACACCGCCATCGACAAGGCATAAACCCAGGGGCTGGCAATGACGGATCGCCCCTGTGCCGCGCGCCAGTCACCCCAATAGGCCACTGCGAACAGCACCAGCAGGTACGCAAAAGAAACCCCGATGACCAGCGAGCCCGACAGCATGCTCAGCCAGCTTCAGCGCATGAGCAAAACCAGGATGCGGCCTGGCATCCCTCCCCTGCCGGCCTGGCGCCGGTGCACCGCATGGCTGTTGCGCGCGCGAAGTCACGCAACGGCAAGTGCAAAGGCCTGGGAAGGGTGCGGCGTACGGGCATGAACGGAGCCTCCGATGTACTCAATCGTTCCGCTCTGCAGCGCTCGCCCTTTTCTCGCGCCAGGCACTGCGCTCCATCACCCAGGCCAGTCCCGCGATCAGCAGCGCCCAGATGACAAACAATGCCAGGGGAAAGAGCGGCAAGCCGAAGACGTCTGTGTCGTGCTCCCAAAGGGCCAGCAACGGAAAGTTGAACAGCGCCAGACCCGCCAGAAACAGGGCCACCAGCCGTTGCGCGTCAAGGCCTTGAAACATGTGTGTCTCCTCATTCGACGAGGCGCGGTGCATGGCCGGTCCCCTGGCGCCCATTGTGCCCCAGGCACTGACCCTGCGCTTACGCAAACAGGCACAAAAAAGGCGAGACTCGCGCCTCGCCTTTTTTGAATGATCCGGCCATTCGGCCCCGAAATCAACCGCCCTGTTTGGCGGAGGCTGCCAGCAGTTGCCAGGTGTCCACCACCGAGTCCGGGTTGAGCGAAATCGAGCTGATGCCTTCATCGCGCAGCCACTGGGCAAAGTCCGGATGATCGCTGGGTCCCTGGCCGCAGATACCCACGTACTTGCCTTCGGCCTTGCAGGCGCTGATGGCCATGGTCAACAGCGCCTGCACGGCAGGGTCGCGTTCATCAAAATCTTGCGCCAGCAACTCCAGGCCCGAATCGCGGTCCAGGCCCAGTGTGAGCTGTGTGAGGTCATTCGAGCCAATGGAGAAGCCGTCAAAGAACTGGAGAAAGTCCTTGGCCAGCACCGCGTTGCTCGGGATCTCGCACATCATGATGACCTTGAGATCGTT
>JAABRN010000370.1 GCA_011390855.1 Hydrogenophaga sp.
GTGCCGTGGTGCTCAACTGGACCATTGCCATCAACCATCGACCTGGACGGTACATGGCGATTTAGAACTTGTCCGTCAACAGGCGAGCGAAGGACGGCAATGCGCCCAAAGCGGCTGCCATGCCGGCCTCGATTATTGACGGACAAGTTCCTGGGCTCCAGGCCATCCGTTCCCGTGTGACGCGGGCCATTCACGCATTCAGTCCGCATGCGGACGTTCGAACCTGGGATGTTGCTTGAGAAAGTCGCGTTCAGTGGTGGCAGACTCGGAGGATGAAAATGCTTCAATTGGCGCGATCACGGCGTAACTTCAGTGCATGGTCGGCGGGCATGCTGCTGCTTGGCCTCTTGGCGGGGGCTCAGGCAGCGAGCGCCTCAGACAACACCCTCGCACCGAAAAAAAGTGTTGGAGAAAGGGTGTACCTCGCCAAGGTGACCCGGGTATTTGATGGGGACACCTTGTGGGTTCGCCCCCTTTCTGGTGGGCGTTACAGAAAGCTGCGCCTCGACGGTATCGATGCCCCCGAAATCTGTCAGGCCGGTGGCGTGGCATCGCGAGACGCGCTGGCGGCCATGGTGGCAACCCACCACGTTCGTGTGGAAGTGCGCCGATACGACGACTATGGCAGGGCATTGGCGCGGCTGAGTGTGGACGGTGAAGACGTCTCGTCACTTCTTGTCAGCGCTGGTCATGCCTGGTCGTCCCGTTGGCGGCGCAGCCTGGGGCCTTATGCAGAAGAGGAGGCCAAGGCTCGCGAATGGGGAAGGGGCCTGTTTGCAGATCCTGCCCCGGAGATGCCGCGAGACTTCCGGCGTCGCCACGGACCGTGTCCCTTGCCGTAAGGCTGTACGCGGACACTGCCGGAGTGCCGACCCTTGATCAGTTGCGGTGCTGCTGGCCGCAGACGGCACACTGCGGATTTTGCGGCAGGGCGATTTCATGAAAGGCCATGTCCCTGCCGTCGATCATCAGCAGACGTCCGATGAGTCGCGAGCCGATGCCCGCGAGCAACTTGAGCGCTTCAGCGGCTTGCAGGGTTCCCACAATGCCCACCAGCGGTGCGAACACGCCCATGGTCGCACAGCGTGTCTCTTCCACATCGGTGCTTTCAGGAAACACACAGGCGTAACACGGGTTGCCGGATGATCTGGAGTCGTAAACGCTGAGCTGGCCGTCCATGCGGATGGCTGCCCCGGACACCAGGGGCTTGCGGTGGATCACGCAGGCCCGATTGATGGCGTGACGCGTCTCGAAGTTGTCCGTGCAGTCGACGACCACATGGGCTTGAGCCACCAGCTGGTTCAGCAAGTCGGCATCCGCGCGGGTCGTGACCACTTCCACTGCGACATCGGGGTTGATGGCCGCAATCGCTTCGCGCGCTGATTCCGCCTTCTTCCAGCCCACGCGCTCCAGATTGTGGGCAATTTGCCGCTGAAGGTTGGTGACATCGACCACGTCGTGGTCGACGATCGTGATGCGCCCTACGCCGGCGCTTCCCAGATAGAGTGCAACCGGCGAACCCAGCCCGCCAGCGCCTATCACCAGTGCGTGAGAGGAGAGCAGCCTTTCCTGCCCTTCAATACCCAGTTCATTCAGCAGGATGTGTCTGGAGTAGCGAAGGAGCTGGGCGTCGTTCAGTTGCACGGGCGGTTGCTGGCGGCCACGGATCAGTTGGTGGATTTCTCTTCGGTGCGCACAGACTGGGTCTGGCTGGCCATGACCGTCAGCCCTTTGAGCTGATTGAGGGCCTGCTGAAGCTGGAAATCCTGTTCACTGCCGAACTCGGGCACCAGCCGCTGACCTGGGTTCTTGCGCGCTTCTTCTTCGAGGCGCTGGCGGGCCTGTTCCCGTTCCTGGTCGCGCTTCTGCTCGGCGGCACGCTGCACGTCGGTCATTGCCGGAACGACCCCGTTGCCATTGCCCAGGTGTTTCTGCAGGTCGGCCTCGCGGGTGCGCAGTCCGGCGAATACATTTCCTTCGGCGGTTTCGTCCAGCAGCACATCTGGCACGATGCCTTTGGCCTGAATGGAGGTACCCAGCGGGGTGTAGTAACGCGCAGTGGTGAGTTTCAGACCAGTGTCCGGGCCCAGGGGCCGAACCGTTTGAACCGATCCCTTGCCAAATGTCTGGCTACCCATGATGGTGGCCCGTTTGTGGTCCTGCAGGGCACCCGCAACGATTTCACTCGCGGAAGCGGAGCCTTCGTTCACGAGCACAACCAGCGGCACGGTGCGCAAGGCGCCCTTGGTTGACTCGGTCAGACGGCGGATGGGGTCGCTGCCGCCCCGCCGAAGGTAATGCTGGGGCACGGCCTTGTAGACAAACTTGCTGTCTTCCAGCTGCCCGTTCGTGGACACCACCGTCACGTTTTCAGGAAGGAAGGCGGCCGACAGTGCAACCGCAGCGTCGAGCAGGCCGCCTGGGTCGTTGCGCAGGTCGAGCACCATGCCCTTGATGTTGGGGTCGGCTTTGTAGATGTCTTCCACACGGCGCGCAAAGTCTTCAATGGTGCGCTCCTGGAACTGCGACACCCGAACCCAGGCGTAGCCCGGTTCAACCACCTTGGACTTCACACTCTGGGTCTTGATCTCTTCGCGCGTGATGGTCACCGAGAAGGTCCGGTTCTCGTCCTTGCGGAAGATGGAAAGCAGCACCTTGGTGCGTGGCTCCCCGCGCATGAGCTTCACCGCATCGTTGATGGCCAGGCCCTTGACCATGGTGTCGTCGATCTTGGTGATCAGGTCGCCGGACTTCAGGCCCGCGCGAAACGCTGGCGAGTCTTCGATGGGCGAGACCACCTTGACCAGGCCATCTTCCATGGTGATTTCGATGCCCACACCCACGAAGCGGCCACTCGTGCCCTCGCGGAATTCC
>JAABRN010000371.1 GCA_011390855.1 Hydrogenophaga sp.
TAGCGAAGGGCGTCTGCCTCGATGTTCATGGGTTTGTCCTTGTCGGCCGCCTCTGCCTGGGCAGCGCCCACACAGAAAAGGCTGGCGGCCAGCACGGAGACGAATCGAGTCAGGGATTGGGTCGGCATAGGTGAGGGCATGACGTTTTGGGGCACGAAACTTGCATTCATTGTAACGGCGTGAATCGGGAATCCCGTGTCTCTTTCACCCTGGATCGTGTTCACCGCAGAAACAGAAAACCCCGCAAAGCGGGGTTGCACATGAAGCGATTTCTGACTGAAGCCGGTTGAACCGGGCGGCAGCAATCTCAGCCCTTGCGCACCTCTGTGATGAGGGCATTGGCCACTGCCAGCGTGCGCGGACCTTGCCCAGGAATGTAGAACCGGCCGGCCACGCCCAGTGCCGGAGTGCCTTCCACCTGATAGGCCTCTTGCAGCTGGGTCGCGCGACGGGTCTTGCCAGCCACCGCGAAAGAGTTGTAGAACTCGGTGAACCTGGCCCGGTCAATGCCTTGTTTTTCGACCCAGCTGGTGATGGCATCCGGAGTGGTCAGCCGCTGCTTGTCGATATGGATGGCCTTGAACACCTTTTCGTGCAGGGTATCCACCTGCCCCATGGCTTCAAGCGCGTAGTAGAGGCGCTGCAGCGGCAGGAAAGCGTCACTGAATGCCACCGGCGTGCGGCGCAAGGTGACATGGGCGGGCTTCTTCTTGAGCCATTCGGTGATGTGGGGCTCGAAGTTGTAGCAATGAATGCAGGTGTAGGCAAAGAATTCGACCACCTCCACCTGACCAGCGGCACTGTCCACCGGCGCCGGACTCGCCAGGCGCCGATAGTCAGCACCTTCCTTGAGACCTGCGATCTGGGCCTGGGCGGTGCTCCAGCCCAGCGTACCCACTGCGGCCAGCCCACCACTGGCCAACAGAGCGCGGGAAAAATTTCGACGTTGCATGTTTTGAGACTCCTGTGGTTTACCGGTCTTTGGGGTTTGGCCGGGCCGATAGTTCCCGTCGCCGCTGTTCAGCGGTCAACGCGAACCAGCGCCGCATCCACCCCATTGACCGTGAGTTGTTCGCGGGTGACGTCTGCCAGTGCCCGATCGACGAACGGACCGACGCGCACACGGTACACGGTGCGCCCGGCCTGCTCGCGCTCGGTCACGGCTGAGTCGATGCCCAGCATGGCCAGGCGGGCACGTTGTGCCTGAGCATCGTCGGGGTTGCGAAATGCGCCAGCCTGCACAAAGTAGGCCGATGCACCAGGGTCGCCGGCAGACGCCGCGCCAGAAGCGGCAGTGGCTGGTTGACCCAGCCGCGACTGCACCAGGTCTCCCAGCGGATCGGCGGCGGTAGGCGCTGCTGCTCCAGCAGAAGGTAGATCTCGACCATCGGCAGGCGGCACCACGATGGCGCCAGCAGGGTCGGGCACCACAACAGGGGCCACAGGCTGGGTGTCTGTTCTTCCCCCGAGCGTGGCATTGGGATTCCAGCCGCGGTTGCGCTCGGCCTCGATCAGATCCTGGTTCGCATTGCGCGACACGCCCCGATCCACAAAAGGAATCGGGACTTTGGTGACATACACGGCCACGGCCAGCGCCGCGCCGAGCCCGACAAGCACCCCAACAACAAAGCCAAGCAGGGTGCCGCCTTGCTCGCGGCGTCGGGTCAAACGGGGGGGGTTCATAGGCCAGGTTTTCACTTCACATCTTCTTGGGCGCGCTCACGCCCAACACATTCAGGCCATTGTGCAACACCTGCGCCGTGGCAGCGACAAGGGCGAGGCGAGCGGCCTTGACCGCTTCATCGTCCACCAGGATGCGCTCGGCGTCGTAGTAGCTGTGGTAACTGGCAGCCAGCTCCCGCAGGTAAAAGGTGACGTCGTGCGGCGCAAAGTCGCGTGCAGCGTCGCTCAACATGCCTGGGTACTTGGCCAGCAGCAGCATCAGCGCCTGCGCAGGCGCGCTCTCCAGCGCTGAAAGATCGGCCTCTTTCAGGGTGGCCACATCGCCACCCCAGCTCGCCAGCACCGAGCAGATGCGCGCATGCGCGTACTGCACGTAGTACACCGGGTTGTCGTTGTTCTTTTGCACCGCCAGATCCACGTCGAACGTGTACTCGGTGTCGGGCTTGCGACTGAGCAGGAAGAAACGCACAGCGTCCTTGCTGGTCCACTCGATGAGATCGCGCAGGGTCACGTAGCTGCCGGCGCGCTTGCTGATCTTCACTTCTTCGCCGCCGCGCACCACCCGCACCATGGTGTGCAGCACGTAGTCGGGGTAGCCCTCGGGAATACCCACGTTGGCCGCCTGCAACCCGGCTCGCACCCGGGCAATGGTGCCGTGGTGGTCGGTGCCCTGGATGTTGATGACTTTGGTGAAGCCGCGTTCCCATTTGCTGATGTGGTAGGCCACGTCGGGCACGAAGTAGGTGAACGAGCCGTCGGACTTTCGCATCACGCGGTCCTTGTCGTCACCGTAGTCGGTGGACCTGA
>JAABRN010000372.1 GCA_011390855.1 Hydrogenophaga sp.
GTGGTCTCGACCCGGCCGCTGGTGTACAGGCTGGACTCAAGGTAGTAATGGTCGAACTTGACCGCAAAGGCCTGCAGGTCGAGGTCCTGCTCATGGCGCAGATAGGCCACTGCAAACTGGCGCATGCCATCGAGGTCGCCTATGTCGCCGCTGGCGGTGAACTCGCGATCGTCGGCTTTCACGGTTTTCTTCGCAAGGAAGTCGGCCGCAATGTCGGCGATGTAGTCGCCGTTGTAGGCTGCTTCGGGCCAGTTCGGGTCGCCCGGCTTGAATCCTTGGGCACGCAGGTGGGTGGAGGTGGCCAGGGTGCCAATCTGCACGCCCGCGTCGTTGTAGTAGAACTCGCGATACACGCTCCAGCCCTGGGTCTCGA
>JAABRN010000373.1 GCA_011390855.1 Hydrogenophaga sp.
TTGTGAAAACCTGCTGGTGGAAAGCACCGCACGTCACGGACTGGTTTCTCTGCTCGCGCAAGTGATGAAAGAAATGAGCGAATCGATGCAGGAAGACGAGCTGAGAAAACCCTGCTGATGGTCATCAGAAGGCCTTTGGTTTCTTGCAATCAGACCAATGCAGACGGTGCGGTCAGCACGTCACTTTCCGCCGGTGGGCGAGGAGCGCAGGCATCGGCCACTGCGATGAGTTCTGCTTCATTGAGCACATCGAGTGGTGTCACAAGTGTCGGATCGACAGTGAGGATGCCAAAACCCACACGCGGTCTGAACACCTGCCGCGTGTGTTTGCCGTCCGTGACGATCAAGGGTTGAGCGGTCATGGAGCGCAGGCGCGTCACCGTTTCGTTCAACGGGGTCTGATGAGGGTCGGTGTAGATCACCACGACGAAACAACGCGGGTGGTAGAGGCCGAATACACAACGGAAGCCGGCAGCGCGACGAACGCGAGCCGCCATGGTGACCAGAATCTGGTGCTCGACGTTGGAGCCAGCGGGTTCCGATAGTTCGTAGAGGTTGTTGACGTGCAGGCAGATCACGGTGCATTCGCCCTGCAGACGCGCCGTGCGCCAGAAGGTGTGTTCCATGTCGGAAATCAACGCAGCGCCGGTGTGCAGCCCTGTGGCTGGGTCCATGCCGGGCTCAAGACGAGACAGTCTGAGCAGCAGGCGGGCCTGACGGTTGCGGATCACACCCAGAACAGACGCGATCAGGAAAAAGGCCACCGTGATGACGGCTGTGAACAACTGGGTGGCTGTTCCGAGTCCGGGAACGTTCAGGGCATGAAGGTAGTGGCCCAGTGTCATGGTGGCCAGGCAGGCGATCGCCAGCAGCATCCAGGGTGCCAATGGGTCGCCCAGTTGAGTGGCCCGGGTCACAGCGGTCAAAGCCAGCAACACCGGCACCATGTTCACAACAGCGGCGGCGAGGATCAGCGGTCGCGCGTTGGATAACTCGACCTGGGTGGCCAGAGATCCCAGCGCAACGGCTGCGAAAAGCGCCATCGAGGCGCCCCAGGTGGTGATGCGGTGAACCTTGGCGTCTTCTCGTACCCCGCCAAGCCATGTGCCGATGAAGAAGAGCCCCATCGCCCCGGCCAACGGCCCCATGCTGGCCTTGAGCACAATCATCAGTCGACTGGACAAGAAGGGAAAAAAACTCTCCAGCAACCCGGTCATCACCACACAGGTTGCTCCAGTGACCATCACAAACAAGAGGTTGCGCATCGCGGCTGTGGTGCGGTGGCTCACCACGTCTCCCAGCGCCAGGCCGGACAGTGTCAGCAAGCCTCCCAGCATGGCTGACCAGATTGCGATTTCTGAAACTGGCATCAAACGATTATGGGACCTCAAATGTCACACGCTTGAGACATATGTCACGGTGAGATCCCGTTTGGCTGCAACCTGCAGCGCCTCGATCACGGGCTTGGGGTGTGTCCCGGAGGCGACCCTCAGGTGCCCGATTGGCTCAGGGTTAACGCGAGGAGCCGCTGGCGCCATGAGGCATGAAGTTCTATAAATTGAAGCGGCACACCGCCGAATAAAAAACACCGCCTCGCTGGCGGTCACAACCCAGGAGACTTCCCATGTTCTTTTTGCGTGCCCGTCCGGTCGCAGCGATGTTGGCGTTCGTGTTTATCCCTGTGTCGGTTTTGGCCGAAGGGGTTTCCGTGCGCCACGAAGGCAATGACAGCCCGTTCCCGAGCAACCGTCTCACTGCGCTGGACTTCTCCAACGCCACCTTCCGGCGCGTGAACCTGCCCAGGCCCGACTGTGCGGTGCGGATCACCGACTGTGCCGACATCGACGTGATCAACACGCTGGACGGTTTCTCGACCCAGCCACGCATCACCATTCCGTTCACTGGCGACATCGATGTGTCCTCCGTGACCAGTGACACCGTGTACCTCTACAACCTGGGTGACACACTGACCCTGCGTGGTTTTGGTCAGAAGGTCGGCATCAATCAGGTGCTCTGGGATCCCGCCAGCAAGACACTGGTCTTCGAACCGGATGAACTGTTGGCCGAGCGCTCGCGCTATGTGGTGGTGGTGACCAACGGCGTGCGCGATGCCAGCGGGAAAAAACTCAAGCTGAACGACCCCCACCATGACCGGCCGGGCCAGGGGCCAGGCAAAAACAAGGGCAAAGACAAAGGCATGGCAAAGAAGGGCGACCCGTTTTCGCCGGGTAACCTGGAATACCAGCGCGAACTGCGCGATGCCACGAACGCCGTGCGCAGCCGCAGCAGGGGCCTCAATGCCGTGGCGGCTTCGCTGTTCACCACGCAGACCAGCACGGGTGACCTGATCAACGTCATGCGCCAGATCAAGTCCAGCAAGCCCGCGCCGGCCAGCTTTGATCTGGGCACTTCGGCCGCTGGCACGGTGCGCACCGTGTTCCCGCTTTCCGAGATCCAGGCGATTCAGTTCAATCGCCAGACTGGCGTGCAGGCCTTCACGCCTTCGTTCCTGCCCACGCCCGCACTGGAGGTGGTGGGTGGCGCCGTGGGAAGTGTGGCTTATGGCAAGTTCAGCTCACCCAACTACCAGACTGCCGCCCGCTACATTCCACCCACGCCATCGCTCACAGGTAGGCCAACGCCGCAGGGCAGCCATGAGTTGGTGTTCCAGTTGTTCCTGCCCAATGGCGCGGCGCCCCAGGGCGGCTGGCCGGTGGCGATCTTCGGTCATGGGTTCACCGACAGCATGTACGGCGCACCCTGGACTGTCGCGTCGGTGTTTGCTTCCCGGGGGCTGGCCACGTTGTCGATCAATGTGGTGGGGCACGCAGGGGGTTCGCAGGGAACGCTCAACGTGATTCGC
>JAABRN010000374.1 GCA_011390855.1 Hydrogenophaga sp.
TTCACCGTGGGTGAAGATGCGGCGCTGGCCAGCCTGGGCAACGTGATCACGGGTGACACCGGAGCCGGTGTCGACAGCGACCCGGATGGTGATGCGCTGACGGTCTCGGCCGTCAACGGCGCCCCTGCCAGCGTGGGCACGGCAGTGGCCGGCAGCACGGGTGGCCTGTTCACGGTCAACGCCGACGGCACAGTCAGCTTCGACCCCAACGGCGAATTCGAAGACCTGGCGGTGGGCGAGAGCACCACCACCACGGTGAGCTACACGATCAGCGACGGCCAGGGCGGAACCGACACGGCCACCATCACGGTGACGATCACGGGTGCCAACGACGCGCCGGTGGCCGCCGACGATGGACCATTCACGACGTCGGCCAACGAACCCTTGACTGGCAACGTGCTGGGCAACGACATCGATCCCGATGGTGATCCATTGATCGTGACCAGTTTCACCATCGCCGGTGACCCCACTGTGTACGTTGCTGGTACAACCGCCAGTATTCCGGGCGTGGGCACATTGGTGATTCAGCCAGATGGCAGTTTCACCTTTGAGCCATCCACCGACTACGTGGGGCCAGTGCCCTCGGCCACCTACACGGTGAGCGACGGAAGCGCCACTGATACCGCTGTGCTCAGTTTTGGTGATGTGCAACCCGGTCCGGTGCCGCCAGCGGTGGTTCCTTCACCGCCAGCGCCCGGCAATAGCCCGGGTTCCCTGCCGCCGACTGTGGATGTGCTGCCTGAGATCAATCCACCGCAGATCAGAGTCAACCCAGACAGTGGCAGCACCTCGCCAGTGACGGTTGTGCCATCACCAGGGTCTTCTCCGAGCCCAGTACCGATCAACCATTTGCATGTGTTGGTGGCGGTTGGAGAGGCCAGTCAGTCTCAGTTGCTGTCAGGTGCGGGTGTTTCTGGCTTGCAAGCCAATGCACCTCTGCTGGGCGAAGCGATGTCGCAAACGCCCGACAGCCTGTTGTTCGTTCAGGCCGGCGGCAGCCATCTGGGGGTCATGGGAGCGGAGCCCACCATAGGTGATGTGCGCCAGATTCCCCATGCCTTGCATGTGCAGCATGCTGTGCGCCACCAGCCGATCGTTACAGATATCGGTCTGTACGTTCAGCAGGCAGTTCGTGCATCTCAACTTGAGTCGGCCGTGCGCAATGCGGTGCTGGATGCACACCACACGGCGACGCCAGGCTTTGATACGCTGATCGATCCGTTTGCCCTGAGCGCTCTGCGTTCTGAGGCACCAGCCGAGCCGGAGAATGCGCCTGCGCCTGCGCCAAAGGCAAGCGAGACGCAACCAGCCGAAGCCGAACAAGCGAATGGTCAAGCCTTGGGTGAGGCCGAAGTGGCTGTGCAATCGACACCCGCCGAGCAGCCTTCGCGTGCCGCGCTGGGATTCCGCGCACAGTTGCAGGGCCTCAGCAAAGACCGCGCTGCAAGCGCACGCCCACTGACACGTGACGTTGCTCATGTGTGAACCATCGATTGAAAAGGGCTGGACTCACACCACACCTGCACCGCGTGTCCGAGGGTGTTGCTACATAACGAAACGACAGCTGGAACTGCGCCTTGGCTCGGGGAGTGCCGTGGCCGGAGGTCATTTCCTTGCCACACAAGCTGCGCGCTACGTGCGAACAAATTGGCAAACACCGCATTTCAGTGTGCCTGGATGTGCAATCCGTGCCAAACGCACTCGGTGTCGCGCCTCACTGGTGATACAAACGAAATGAATACACAAACATTCATTTTTTTATTTCTTGCCGGGGACGATCATCAGCAAGGCGTACAAAACCGGGATTCCTGAATGCCTTGTGCTTTTTTTTGACGGTGCGCCAAGGGCGTTCACCGGGTGCTCCGGGTATGACGCAGAGCATGCGCAAGAGCCGGTGAGAAAACAGAAAATGTGAAAGTGGAATATGAAAGAAAACCAAATCATGAACGTTGGTAGCGCAAAAACCAGTGCGATGGTCAGCCTTTTCTCGCGCACCGCGTTGGTGTTGGCCGTGGCGGCGGTCCTGGCCGGTTGCTCGGTAGCACCTAAAACAGTCACCCAGGAAGAGGTGCGCGAGCGGGTGAAGAGCGACACGGCCCGCATGTACACCGATCAGGCGCCGATTGCCGGGCCCATCAGCATGGAAGAAGCGGTGGCTCGGGCGCTCAAGTACAACCTCGACTACCGGCTCAAGAAGATGGAGTCGGCCCTGGCGTTTGGCCTCAGCGAATCGGCCAGCCATGACATGCTGCCGCAACTGGTGGCCAGCGCGGGCTACCGCGACCGAAACAACTTCACCGGTGGCACCAGCATAGGCATTCTGGACGGCGAAGTCTCCACCCGCCCGACCTCATCTGACGAGCGCAGCCGTTCGCTGCGCGGCATTGAGTTTTCTTGGAATGCGCTGGACTTCGGCGTGTCTTACTACCGCGCACGCCAACAGGCAGATCAATTCCTGATCGCTGAAGAGCGCCGGCGCAAGGTGGTGCAGAACCTGCTCCAGGATGTGCGCGCCGCCTATTGGCGAGCGTTGGGCGCGCAGCGGCTGAACGCACAGGCCGACGAGGTGCTGCAGCGCGCTTCGCTGGCCCTGACCCGATCGCGCGAAGCCGAAACACAAAAGATCATTCCTCCCGGCCTGGCGCTGGCCTACCAGCGCGCCTTGCTGGATGCCACCACTTTGCTCAACCAGCGTCGCCAGGACCTTGAGTTCGCCAAGCGCGAACTTGCCGCCCTGATGAGCGTGCCGCCTGGGGTGGACTTCCAGGTAGCCGAAGCGCCCGAAACGGCGCTGCCGGCAGCACCACGCGATTTGCTCAAACTCGAAGAGATGGCGTTGTTACAGCGTCCGGAACTGCGC
>JAABRN010000375.1 GCA_011390855.1 Hydrogenophaga sp.
AAGCCCGCGTGCGGGCGTGGGCGTGGGGGCCTCTGAGCTGTAGGTGAGGCGCACGGTGTGGTCTTGAAGGTGCTGCAGACGCACGCTGATGCGGCGGAACAGCCATTCGCGATCCACAATGCCCTCTCGCTCGGTAAAGCGGCGGCTTCGGGTGCTCACCTCCAGACCGTAGCGCTTGCGCAGCGAGTCACCGAGCTCACGGGAGAGTGCCCTGGCCTGTGCTTCCGACGGGGGTTTGGTCTCCAGCACCACACTTTGCAGCCTGTTGGAGTCGAACAGGAAGCTGACCAAAAATTCCTCGCCGACGAGCTCGTAGCGAGGGATTTCCAGCAACAGGTTTCTGTCAGCGGCTCGCCGCTCCGCGGAAGCGTCTTGCACGTCGGTCAACAGCCGCCTGACCTCTTCTGGGCTCGCGCCAATCGGAACACCACCCCACAGCGCCTGCGCAGAAGCGGTAAAAGCCATCAAAACCAGAGCAAAACCGAGCAGTGTGTTTTTCATGTGCCGTGTGGGACCACCGGGCCAGGACAAAGTTGCGAAGCCCCTGCAAGTTCGTCACAGGGGATGGACGGCGACGGGAGCTTTCCTCGCGGGAAATTGGGTGGATGCCAAGCGGCCCCAGAGCGTGGGCGCCGCCAACGTTTCCCTGCAAGACCGCCAGCGCCATGGACAACGACGTACCGGGGCACTGTAACAGTCGCTGTCTGCCCTGGCACGGAAGTCCGACTTGCCCTGCATGCCCCTGCCAGCGACTCAGGTGCTGCAGGTGTTCCCTGAGCGGGCGGGTTTGGACAAGTCGCTGATTCAGCGCCCGCCGACGTCGCTCGGTGCCCGACTCATTTCATTGTTCTGCGTGACCAGCACCTGCAGCATGCGCATGAACTCCACACGCTGGCGCTCGGTGAGCGGCGCCAGGATCTGCTGCTGGGCGCGCAGCATGGCGGGAATGGTCTCGGCAAGGGTCTGATCGCCCGTGCGGGTGAGGAACAGCTGGCGCGCCCGCCGGTCTTCCGGTGAAGTGCGGCGTTCCAGCCAGCCCCGGGCTTCCAGGCGGTCCACCACGCCGCCGGTGGTAGAGGTGTCCAGCGCGATGTGGCGAGCCAGTGTGCGCTGGTCAATGCCGGGCTGGTTGCTCACCACCTGCAGCGCCGCGTACTGCACCGGCGTGATGCCGCCTTCACCCACCGACTGCAAGAAGATGCCGACCGATATCTGATGCAGCCGCCTGATCGCATGACCGGGCTGGAGGTCGATATCAACAGGCACAGCGGTGGGGTTTTTCATGGGAGAAAGAGCTTGTACTTCGCCCGGGCTTGGCATTCGAGCATATTAGCACTACACTTATGATGAGTATGCTGACGATTTTCTGGCTGCATGCCGATTGAACACACCCGCGTAGAGGAGACAACCCATGAACGCATCCCCTTCTGATTTGCCTGTGCTCGTGGCGGGCGGAGGCATTGGCGGCCTGGCGGCGGCTTTGGCCCTGGTACGCCAGGGCTTTACCGTGCAGGTGTTTGAACAGGCGCCCGAGATCGGCGAGATCGGGGCTGGCATCCAGCTGGGGCCAAACGCCTTCCATGCCTTTGACGCACTGGGTATTGGCGAAAAAGCGCGTGGTCGAGCCGTCTACACCGATCACATGGTCATGCACGACGCGCTTGATGAGACCCTGGTGGGCCGCATCGAAACCGGCGAGGCATTTCGCCAGCGCTTCGGCAACCCCTACGCCGTGATCCATCGCGCCGACATCCATGGCTCGCTGCTTGAAGGCGCAGTGGAAACCGGTCGCGTTCAGTTTGTCACCAGCACCCGCATTGAAAAAATCGAGCAGGACGAGGCGAACCGGACCGTGACCGCCATCGACCAGAACGGCAAGCGCTGGACCGGCCAGGCGCTGATCGGCGCTGATGGCGGCAAGTCGGTGGTGCGGGCGCAGTATGTGAACGACCCGCCCCGCGTGACCGGCCATGTGGTGTACCGCGCCGTGGTCGACAAGGCCGACTTCCCCGAAGACTTGCGCTGGAACGCCGCCAGCCTGTGGGCCGGCCCCAAATGCCACCTGGTGCACTACCCGCTGCGGGGCGGCGAACAGTACAACGTGGTGGTGACCTTCCACAGCCGCCACCAGGAAGAATGGGGCGTAAAAGACGGCAGCAAGGAAGAGGTGGAAAGCTACTTCCAGGGCATCTGCCCCAAGGCCCGTCAGTTGATTGAACTGCCCAAGAGCTGGAAGCGCTGGGCAACCGCCGACCGAGAGCCGATCGACACCTGGGTGTTCGGCCGCGCGACCCTTCTGGGCGACGCCGCCCACCCGACCACGCAGTACATGGCACAAGGCGCCTGCATGGCGATGGAAGACGCCGTGACCCTGGGTGAGGCACTTCGAGTCACCCAGAAAGACTGGGGCGCCGCGCTGCAGCTCTACCAGAACAGCCGTGTGACCCGCACCGCGCGCATCGTGCTCAGCGGCCGCGAGATGGGCCGCCTGTACCACGCCGTGGGGGTGGAACGGCTGGTGCGCAACAGCCTGTGGAAGGGGCGTTCGCAAGAGCGGTTTTACGATGCAATGGAGTGGCTGTATTCGTGGCGAGTCGAGAACTGTCTGGACTCGCGATCCGCGCCTGCCTGATGCCCGTCGCACCCGGCAAGGGAGAGCAACCCCAGCTGGCCACCCCGAGCTTTTCGAAGGGTGGTTCCCCGGTTTTTTTGGATGAAGACACTCTGCTCGTATTGATCTGGAGACACACATGAACGATCTTGGAAAACTCGAAGACCTGCCCACCGACTACGTGGCCGAGCTGCGGGCACTGAACCTGGTGCCCTTGTGGCCCAGCCTGCGTGGTGTGTTGCCGCC
>JAABRN010000388.1 GCA_011390855.1 Hydrogenophaga sp.
GAGGCTTTTTAATGCGCTCCCGGGGTTCAGTGTGATGCGCAAATAGCGCGAGGCCACAGCGGCGACAATATGGCATAGCGAGCCGTGTCCTGATGGCCAACGCGAATCTCCTGCCCATCACTCATATTCCTCCATGTCGCTTTTCTCTCTGCGAAAATCCGCGCCCCAGTCCAACGCCCCCGAATCTGCCGTGAACTCGCCTGCACCGTCCAAATCCGCCTCCGCCCATCCTTTGGACGCTCTCACCGGTGGCGCCTTTTCTGCGCCAACCTCCGGTGAACGCACCGCACGCATTCGCGAGTGGCTTGCAACCGCTCCTTCGCTGGAACAAATGTCCGAAGTGTTCAAGGAGCTGTCCCACCGTGATCGGGGGGCGTCCAAGCCACTGAAGGAAAAGCTAGACGAACTCAAACGCCAGAAGAGTCAGGAACAGATCGCTGTCGAATGGGCCGCGAAGGCGCAGACGATGCTGGACCAGACGCGGCTCAACCTGGCCGATGCGCTGGCCTGGCAGCGCGACGCCGCTCGGGCCGGTGCGCCACTGTCGCGCGAACCTTTGGCGGGACTCAAGCAAGCGCTCAGCGAGCGTGTCAGAGCCATTGAGGACTTGCAGCACCGGGTGCAGGTCGAGCGGGAAGCAGCGGTGCTGATTGCCCAGCGCATCGAGGTGTTGTCGACCAAACCATGGAAAGAAGCGCAGTCCACCGCGCCCGCCTTGAGCACCGACGTGAGCCACTGGCAGCAGCAGGCGCTCGGGTTGACGGAGGATGCGCAGTGGTCCAGCGTCGAACCCAAGTTCCCCGTCATGCTGGAGTCCTCCAGAAACCAGTTGCAACTGGTCTGGGAAGCGTTTGCGGCGGCGCTCGAGCAAACCGCAGCAGCTGATGCGGATCCACAGGCACCCTTGCCTGCGGTGCCGGTGTGGGCAGACGAGCTCCGCCTTGCACGTGGTCAAGAAGTGTCGGTCGCCACTGAAAAGAACAGTCAGAACGCGCAGGCCACGCAAGAAAAGCGTGCCCGTGCAGCCGCTGAAATCGACAAGGCATTGACCGTGCTCGAGCGGGAACTGGCAGAAGGCCATGGAAAAGCCACGCCCAAAGCAGCAGCCGATGTGCGGGGCCTGCTCAAGAACCATGGCCGCCTCGTCAGCGCCGAGCTCGAAGCCCGGGCCCACGCGGCGCTTTCGCAGGCTGGTGAACTCGAAGGGTGGCAGCGCTGGCGCGCGGATCAGTTGCGCGAAGAGCTGGTGGCCAAGGCCGAGACCCTTTTGCAGGCGCCAGAGGGCCAGCGACTGGGTGGCCGAAAGATGCAGGAAACGCTGCGCAGCCTGCGCGATCAATGGAAAACCACCGACCAGGGTGGCCAGGCCAACCATGCTTTGTGGAAGCGTTTTGACGAAGCCTGCACCGAAGCGCACAAGGTGGTGGAGACCTGGCTGACGCAAGTCCGCCAGCAAGCCGAGGTTCACAAGGCCCAGCGTCTGGCCATCATTGAGGAACTCAAGTCCTGGACCGAACTGCATGCGCAGAGCACCGACTGGAAGGCCCAGGTCCGGGAGCTGCACGGGTTCTCCGAGCGGTGGCGCGAAGCCGGTCACCTCAGTGAAAAGGCGTTTGCCGAGCTGCAGCCAATATGGAAAGACGCCATGCACCTGGCGCATGCGCGTCTGGAAACGGCGCAAACTGAAAGCACGGCGCGCCGGCGTGCCTTGATCGACGAAGCCATCGCGTTGGGTGCAGCGCCGCAATTGCGTATTGATGCGGTCAAGGCGCTTCAGCAGCGGTGGCAGGCCGAAGCGCATGCGGTGCCCCTGGAGCGCAAGCATGAACAAAAGTTGTGGGAAGCCTTCCGCCAGCCCATTGACGACGCGTTTGCCCGCAAGAGCAGTGAGCGTGAAAAAGCCGCGACCGCATTGAATGCACATGATCAGCGCGTGCTCGACGCTTCACGCGCCCTGGAGTCTGCCAGCGCAAGCGGGGACGCCCAGCGGATCCGAGAAGCCATGCAGGCACTTGAGTTGGCGATGGCCGGGCAGGCGGCGGCGCCAGCCAGCAACAAGGCGGAGGTGGTCAGTCCGGCGCCTGCGGCGCAGGCCCAGCCCGCAGTTGCAGAGCCACCGGCCGATGCAACGAACCCAGCTGAGCCAGCCGGGGAGCAGGTCGAGCGAGAAGCCGAAACAAAGCCCGATGACAAGACTCTCGAAGAGCCTGGAGAGAAGACCGAGCAGGAAAGCGAGAGCGTTGAGAAGCCCGCTCCGGCCCCGGCTCCCCCGGCATCACCGCCCAAGAAGCTGGTGGCGGTGCGAGGCGATGACCGGCCAGGTATGAAGAAGGCAGAGCCTGCAGGCCGTGATGGTCGCCGCGGTGACAGGCCCGATGGTCGCCGGGATGGGCCAGGCATGGGCAGGCCCGACGCACGCGGAAGAGGGCCTGGTGCGTCGCCGTGGCGAGAAGAGCGCGAGCCTCGCGGACCACGCCTGGGTGATTCCGCATTCCGCGCCCAGCGCCAGGCCATCGAGGCCGCTCAGGCCAGCCTGCGCAAGCTGGCCGCTCAGGCCCATGGTGAGGTGTTGACCCAGTTGATGACCGCCTGGGAGCAACGCGATCCCGAGCAGATGCCGACGGCGCAGGCCCTGGGGGCACGCGTGAACGCATCCAGCCGCAATGCCTGGATGTCTGCGTTGGCAAAGGCTGTGGGCCCGCTCAATGCGGAAGTGCTGCTTCGTCTCGAGATTGCCGCTGAAGTGCCTACGCCAGCTGAACATTTGAGCGACCGGCGCATGCTGCAACTGCAATTGCTGACCCGCAAGCATGCTGCCGCGCCTACCGAAACCTGGATTGAGGATGTCGCATCGGTGCTGGTATCTGGCTTTGACGCTGCAGCAGCCCGGCGTTTGCAAAACGTGCTGAAGGTCTTGCTGAAGCAATGATTTTCGCGACCCTCGGGATGCCACGCCGATTTGACCGGCGTGGCATTTGTGCTGGTTCGGTGGCGCTTTGCGTGGCCACGATTTCCAGCTGGCATTTCACGGGGCTTTTTTAACCAGCCTCCCGGCTGGGCCTGAAGAAGCCGTCGTACAAAGGCAGGAGCGCTGGAAATTCTTCGCCAAATCGGTTGCGGCTCACAAAGTACGCTTCGCAGGTCACGGCAAAGAACTCGGCAGGGTTGGTGGCTGCGTAGGCGTCCAGCCAGGGCGGCTCGACACCAAAACGTTCCGACATGGACACAGCTTCGCGAAAATCCTCGAACGCTTTCAGCATGGTTTGCCGCCAGAGTCGCTGACCGGCTGCATGCGAACCGGTGCGCAGAAAGTCTGCTGGCAGCGGCGGCGCGCCACCTGGTGAGTCGCCAAGCCCGATGTCCCTCATGTCCATCTTGTGGACGAACTCATGGATCACCAGGTTGCTGCCGCCAGCAGCAGCCTCGCCGGCCATTGCAACGGCATCCCAGGTGAGCATGATGGGCCCTCGGTCCATGGCCTCACCGGCCAGGACCTCGTTGTAGTGGTGCACCACCCCCGCGCCATCGACAACCTTTCTTCGGGCCACCACGGCACCAGGCTGCACCACGATGCCCACGAAGTCGTCGTACCAGTCCAGCAAATGAAGAGGATCTGCCGTGGGTTGCCCGGACGGGCCGTGCATGTGCAACAAAGGGAGGCAGGCTTGCGCTGCGATGGAGAGCGCCATGGTGTCGGTCAATTGCAGACCGTTGCCAGGGTGAAACTCTTTTTCATTCAGGAAGTGGGCGCACAACAAGCGCAAGCGCTGTTGCTCTGTTGAATCCAGGCCACCCAGGAATGGGTAGGCGGCGAGCACCTGCTTCCACAGCGCATCAGGCACCGACGGCGGGCGGCGCCAGCGGCGGGGCAGCCACCTCTGGATCAGGTCGATCATGGGCTGGTACGGGTCTGGAAGGCGTTGTTCAACGTCAAACCATTGAAATGCGCTGCATGCCCTGGGCGCTGATGCGCAACACCTCGGCCCGAGGGTGTTGGCCGCCGACTTCCCAGTCACTGAGCACGACACGCTGCAGGCCTTCGCCGAGCGAATGTTCGGCCGGCCGGTGCGTATGCCCGTGAATCAGCGACTGCGCTCGTGCATGAAGCAACCATTGTTGCGCGGCAGGGTGATCCACATCCGCCCAGCCATGGGGGTCGCCAGCGGTGCTCAGTTTGCGGGCTTCGCTTTGTTGTCGCAACTCCCGCGCGATCGTCTCCCGCTCTTCCAGCGGTTTTTCCAGAAACGCGTGCTGCCACTTCGGTTGGCGGACCTGTTGTCGAAACCGCATGTAGTCGGTGTCCGCCAGGCAAAGCGCGTCGCCATGGCTCAGAAGCCAGCGCTGGCCCAGAAATGACAGAGCGGTGGGGTCGTCCAGGAGTTGCATGCCGCAAGCCTGTGCCGCCTCTGACCCGAGCAGGAAGTCGCGATTGCCCACCATGAAATACACCGGCGTCAATGCAGCATGTGCGCGAATCACGTCGGCGCAGGCACGCCAGAAATCATGGTCCGGCGTGCCGCGTTGTCCCAGCACGTCGTCACCCACCCAGACTTCAAAAAGGTCACCCAGGATGAACAGTGCATCGGCGCGTTCACTGAACGGGCGTTCGAGGTAACGACGCCAGGTATCGAAAGTGGTTGGTTCATTTGCCTGCAAGTGCAGGTCTGAAATGAAATCGACCGTTTGCCAATGGGCCGGAGCCCGCAGCTCGGCAAAACGGCCTGGAAAGTTATTCATGCCGGATAGGTATGGCCTACGCCACCCTCACCCTAACCCTCTACCGACAGCGGGAGAGGGAACAAAGCCCGCAACGAAAGAAGAGGTGTCCCATCCAGGGGCACCGAAGGTCCGGCTCCGCCGGCCCAAGGGTGCCGTCCCCCCTCCAAGCGCCCTGGGCGCGCCAGAGAGGGGGGAAGCCGCGAAGCGGCGCAGGGGGGAGTCCATCAAAGCGCCACGGCCTTTTCGATCACCACGTCGTCCTTTGGCACGTCGTCATGGAAGCCCTTGCGGCCTGTGGGCACGCCTTCGATCTTCTTGACGATGTCAGCACCCCCCACCACCTTGCCAAACACGGCATAACCCCATCCCTGGGCGCTGGGGGCGGTGTGGTTCAGAAAGCCGTTGTTGGACACGTTGATGAAAAACTGGGCCGTTGCCGAATGGGGGTCGCCGGTGCGGGCCATGGCCAAGGTGTAGGTGTCGTTCTTCAGGCCGTTGTTGGCTTCATTGGTGATGGGGGCGTCGGTGGGCTTCTGTGTCATGCCCGGCTCAAAGCCGCCGCCTTGCACCATGAAGCCTGGGATCACGCGGTGAAACACGGTGTTGTTGTAGTGGCCCTTGTTCACATACGACAGGAAGTTGGCCGCAGACAGGGGCGCCTTTTCGGCGTCGAGTTCGATGGTGATGACACCATGGTTGGTGATGTGCAGTTCGACTTGGGGGTTGGCCATGTTTATTTCTCCAGAGTGGCTTGGGTGATGGTGATGGGGGTCTTGGGCACATTCTGGTGCCCGCCCTGGTTGCCAACGGGGGCATTGCGGATCTTGTCAACCGTGTCCATGCCCTGGATCACTTTGCCAAAGACCGTGTAGCCGTAGCCGTCGGGAGCGGGGGCGTTCAAGCCGGCGTTGTCGACCACGTTGACGAAAAACTGCGCCGTGGCGGAATTCGGGTTGGCGGTGCGCGCCATGGCGATGGTGCCCCGGTCGTTCTTCAAACCGTTGCTGGCTTCCAGCGGCACTGGCGCGCGCGTGGGCTTTTGCTGCAGGTCGGGCGTGAAACCGCCGCCCTGGATCATGAAGTTGCCAATCACTCGGTGGAACACCGTGCCGTCGTAGTGCTTGTCGCGCACGTACTGCAGGAAGTTTTCAACCGTTTTGGGGGCCTTGTCGGGGTAGAGCTCAAGCACCACATCACCCATGGAAGTGCTCAAACGTACTTTTGGTGCATTGGCTTGTGCCTGGGCCATTGCGGGCAGCAAGGTGAGGCAGAGCAGGGAAGCTGCCACCAGGGAGCCCAGGCGTCTGCGCGCTGGCTGCATTGCGTGTTTCATACGTGTCCTTCAAAAAAAATCTTCCAGTGGCCATTTTCAAGGCTCCAGTACTGGCGCTTGGTCACACCGCGCGTTTGACCCTCCACCACCTCGCCGAAAGTGACCACCATGGTGTCGTCGCTGTCCCGCCAGCGCAGCACCGAGAGTTCCTTGAGCTGCACGCCACGATCACCCTTGTTGCGGAGTTCGTTGTCGACACGCGCCCACCACTGGTCCGGATTGCGCCCCCCACTCCTGAACTGATCAGAGTAAAAGGGCTTCAGCCCATCCAGTGCTCCTTGACTCTTGGCGCCGCGCCATGCTTCCAGTGCGGCGTGAAAGGCTTTGCGGTCCGGGTCCAGTGCGTCCGGTTTCACCCATTGAAGCTCCTGGGCAATGATCACCGGGGTCGTGCGTATCGCAACCGTGGCCAGCAAGCGCTTGAGGTCCGGGTTGGACAGCACCACGCAGCCGTCAGATGCTTGAGGCGCGCGCACGAACTGGGCACTCGGCGTTCCGTGCAGCCAGATGCCATGCCCGGTCTTTCCACGGCGCAGGTCCAGCGCATTCGGGTAGTTGATGGGCAGGGCTCCTGCGCCATAGAGGTCGGGCAGGTTGGCGGGGTCGAGGTTGCTGGTGATGTAGTAGACCCCCAGCGGCGTGCGCTGGTCTCCCTCTACGAGCTTCTCGATCCCTGAAAGCCCCACCGAAATGTAGAAGTCGCCGATCAGGCGCAGCTGCGGAGTGGGCGGCTCTTCAGAAGCCGCCTCAGTTGATACCAGATTCTCGAACAGATAGAGACGCGATCGTGACGCGTCGATGGCGATGACATGTCGGCTCCGTGGTGCGAGCGTGAGGATCTGGTCCGGCACGCTGCCCTCGGGGGGGCGTTCAGTGAGCGCGCGCAGCCTGCGGCTGGACTCTTCACGCAGGGCTGCGAGTTGCTCCTGGGCTGCGATGGCCGTGGTGTCCGGCACGCTGCCCAGCTTGCGCACGGGATGCATCTGAAGTGTCAGCAGGTCGCCCAACACCAGTTGGGCAAGCTGAAAGTTCGGGTGTGCGGCGACCAGGCTTTCGGTCATGCGCAGTGCTTCCCTGTGCTTGCCCTGACCAATTTGCTGATAGATCTCGATCAGTCTGGTTTCGGCTTCACCCAGCAGCGGCGCCATTTGCTGGAAGCTATCGTCTGCCAGCCTCACGCGAGACAGGCCGTTGCCAGCGGAGGGTATGGTGCTGAGGGCGGTGCTGGCCACTTTGGCCTGCGCGCTTTCGATGAATGAAGGCAGCGCATCCATGCTGCCTCGTTCGGTGGCGCCGTTGTCTTCAGGGCCAGCGCGTGTGAGCAGTGATGAGCCCTCGAGCCAGCCCGTGCCCCGGCTCAGGGCGAAAGCGAGGCCAAGCAGAACAACAGCGCCGACGGCCACTTTCATCGAGCCGCGACGCTTGAATCCGTCCGTCGTGATGGGTGGTACAGGCAGCCGCAGACTGGCATGACCCGTCTGCGAAGAACGCGAACTCGCCATCAGGATCCCGTGGATTCCTTGACGATCAGCCACCGGTTTCCGCTCTTCACCATGTCAAGGGTTTTCACGCTGGTGACGTTGAGGGTGTCTGACGTGTACACCTGACGAAACCGGGCTGTGGCGCGAGCACCTTCGACCGCCACATCGAGGTCGTTTACCTCGACGCTGATGCGCTGGCGCGGCTCGATACGTGCGCGCCGTTCGGCTTCCCAGGCGCTGCGTGCCTGGCCGCCGGCAGGCGTGAAGTTGGGCGCGTAGGCGCCGAGGTAGTCGGGCATGCTCTTGCTGGACCAGGCTCGTGCCCAGTTCTGCACGGCGCTGGTCACTGCGCCCTCATCGGCGCCGCCTGCGGCAGTGGCCGCAGAAGCACTGGCGGGAGCAGGTGGTGCAGCAGCAGGTGCAGCAGCAGGTGCGGCTGGTGCTGCAGACGCCGCGGCGGGCGCTGCGGCGAACTTGTCAGCAGTGGTCGACCGACTGTCGGCGGAAAAAAGATTGCGGATCAGGTTCAGCTTGGGCGCGGCACCGGTGTTGCCGGCGTCGAGCTGAAGTGCCTTGCTGTAGGCCTGGCTGGCCAGTTTGGCGTAGACATCACCCAGGTTCTCGTGCGCGGTGGCATAGCTGGGGTTGGTCCGGATGGCCATTTCGAGCGCGGCACGCGCCTTGTCAAACTGGCTCTGGCCAGCGTACAGCACGGCAAGGTTGTTGTAGGGCTCGGGCAGTTCGGGGTGGTCATCGGTCAGCTTGAGGAAAGCCGAAATGGCTTCGCTGGTCTTGCCGGTCTCGGTCAGGATCACGCCTTTGAGGAAGCGCATCTGCGGGTCCGAGGGCTTGGTGACCAGGTACTGGTCGGTCTTGGCGAGCGCTTCGTTCAACTGGCCGGCACGCACAAGGCGGTTGACGTCTGCGTACGGATCTGCCTGAGCCATCGCAGCAGAGGTGCCGAGTGCAGAAGAAATGGCAATCGCCAGAGCCAGCTGTCGCAGGCTGGTGCGCATGCCGCTGTGGGCGGCGAGGCCTGCCTCATGGTTCTGGGAAAACGGAGATTTCGTCGAATGGAACATGAGACCTCAGGAGGCTGACTGGATTTGAAACGGTCATGGCTCTGGGCCCTTGATCATCGATCGTCGGGCCCGTTTTGCGCACTGGCGCAGCGCCGGGCTGGCTATACTGGCGCATTGTATCTGAGGGGTGTCGGTGATCGGCCCTTGATCGCCCGGTGACATAGCGGCGGGCAAGCGTCAATGCAACACCCAGTCTGGAGCGATGGTCACGCGGCCATCTGCCTGGCGCGCCAGATGCCCCCTCTCTCCCCCTGCATGACTTTGAAAATCTACAACTCGCTATCGCGACGGCTGGAAGATTTCCAGCCGATCGACCCTGGGCACGTGCGCATGTACGTCTGCGGCATGACCATCTACGACCTCTGTCATGTGGGGCATGCCCGGATGATGATGGCTTTCGACGTGGTGCAACGCTGGCTCAAGGTGAGCGGCTACAAGGTCACCTACGTCCGCAACATCACCGACATTGACGACAAGATCATTCGGCGCGCCCTGGACCGAGGCATCACGCTGCGCGCACTGACGGATGAAATGACGGCTGCGATGCACGAGGACATTGGCGCACTCGGGATAGAGCCGCCCACCCTGGAGCCGCGCGCCACCGACTATGTGCCGCAGATGCTGAGCCTGATTGCCCGCTTGCAGCACAAGGGGCTGGCCTATCAGGCTGACAACGGAGACGTGAACTTCTCGGTGCGCAAGTTTGAAGGTTACGGCAAGCTCTCAGGCAAATCGCTGGACGATTTGCGGGCGGGCGAGCGTGTGGCGGTCGCCCAGGACAAGGAAGATCCGCTGGATTTCGTGCTGTGGAAATCGGCCAAGTCCGATGAGCCCGCAGAGGCCAGGTGGGACGGCCCGTATGGCCAGGGGCGCCCGGGTTGGCACATCGAATGTTCTGCCATGAGTTGCGCCACGCTGGGGGAAACCTTCGACATCCATGGTGGCGGCGCCGATTTGCAGTTTCCTCACCACGAGAACGAAATCGCCCAGAGCGAGGGCGCAAGCGGCAAACCCCTGGCCCATTTCTGGGTGCACAACGGTTTTGTGCGGGTGGACAACGAGAAGATGTCCAAGAGTCTGGGCAACTTCTTCACCATCCGCGAGGTACTGGCCAAGTACGACCCTGAGACGGTGCGCTTTTTCATTTTGCGTGCCCACTACAGGAGCGCGTTGAACTACAGCGATGTGCACCTGGACGATGCCCGTGCATCGCTCAAGCGTTTGTACACCGCGCTCAGCCTCGTACCCTTTGACAAGCTCCCGGTGAACGCCATTGACTGGCAGCTACCGCATGCCCAGCGCTTCAAAGCGGCCATGGACGACGACTTTGGAACGCCGGAGGAGGTGGCGGTGCTGTAC
>JAABRN010000377.1 GCA_011390855.1 Hydrogenophaga sp.
TGTGCTGGCCTTCAACATCATGGGCTTCAACATGCTGGCCTCGGTGAACTGGGACCCGATCCAGTTCCTGCGCCAGCTGTTCTGGCTCTCGCTGGAGCCACCAGGACCGGAACACGGCTTGAGCCTGGCGCCGCTGAATCAAGGCGGGTGGTGGCAGATTGCCGGCCTGTTCCTCACCATTTCCATCTTGCTCTGGTGGGTTCGCACCTACCGGCGAGCACGACAGCTGGGCATGGGAACGCATGTGGCCTGGGCCTTCGCGGCCGCCATCTGGCTGTTCCTGGTGCTGGGCTTCATTCGCCCGGTATTCATGGGTTCGTTCAGCGAAGCGGTGCCGTTCGGCATCTTCCCCCACCTGGACTGGACCGCGGCCTTCTCGCTGCGCTACGGCAACCTGTTCTACAACCCGTTCCACGCCCTGTCCATCGCCTTCCTGTACGGCGCCACGCTGCTGTTCGCCATGCACGGCGCCACCATTCTGGCGGTGAGCCGCTTCGGCGGTGAACGCGAGATTGAACAGATCGTGGACCGCGGTACCGCCAGCGAACGCGCTGCCCTGTTCTGGCGCTGGACCATGGGCTTCAACGCCACCATGGAATCCATTCACCGCTGGGCCTGGTGGTTCGCCGTGCTGTGCCCATTGGCGGGTGGCATTGGCATCCTGCTCACCGGCACCGTGGTGGACAACTGGTACCTCTGGGCTGTCAAGCACGGTGTGGCACCGCCCTACCCCGATGTGTTCCCTGCCGTGATGGACCCGGCCCTGACCCCAGGAGGCAACTGATGAACACCGCCCTTTTATCTTCCTCATCGGCCTGGATCAAGGCGCTCGCGCTTGGTTCCCTGGTGTTGCTGACCGCCTGTGAGCGCCCGCCCATGGAAAGCGTGCAACACGGCTACCGCGGCACCGGCATGGTTCAGGTCTACAACCCCCGCATTCTTGAAGACGTGGTGGCCGCCAACCAGGTGCCCGCGGCACTGGAGCCAGCTTCGGCCGAAGGCCCCAAGGCTGGCCAGATCTACCAGAACGTGCAGGTGCTGGGCGATCTCAGCATTGGCGAGTTCACACGCCTGATGGTTGCCATGACCGCCTGGGTGTCGCCAGAACAAGGCTGCAACTACTGCCATAACCCGGCCAACTTCGCCGATGACAGCCTGTACACCAAGGTGGTGTCGCGCAAGATGGTCGAGATGACGCAGCACATCAACAGCAACTGGAAAACCCATGTGGCTGAAACCGGCGTGACCTGCTACACCTGCCACCGCGGGGAGCCGGTACCGAAGGAGATCTGGTTCACCGCCGATTCCAAGCCGCAAGGCTCCAACTTCATCGGCGACAAGGCAGGGCAGAACACACCGGCTGAAAGTGTGAAGCTGGCCTCGCTACCCTACGATCCGTTCACGCCCTACCTGCTGGGCAACGAACCGATTCGCGTGGGTGCCACCAACGCTCTGCCGATCAAGGGTGCACAGGGTGAGAGCATTCAGCGCACCGAAAAGACCTATGCGCTCATGACCCATATGTCGGACTCGCTGGGCGTGAACTGCACCTACTGTCACAACACCCAGAACTTTGGCAAATGGGAAGGCGCGCCACCCCAGCGCGTGACGGCCTACCACGGCATACAGATGTCGCGAGACCTGAACCTGTCGTACATGGAGCCGCTGACCGACACCTTCCCCAGCAACCGCAAGGGCGAACTGGGTGACGTGCCCAAGCTGAACTGCGCCACATGCCATCAAGGCGCGTACAAGCCGCTCTTTGGCGCCCCCATGGCCAAGGACCACCCGGAACTGCAAGTCCTGCGCGCAGCGGTGGCCGCCACCGCCATCGAGCCCGCAGCGGCGACAGCGGCCGAAGCGGCACCCACTGCAGCGACTGAAGTACCTGCCGCCACCGAGTCAGCGCTCACCGCGCCGGCGACCCCGCCCACGCAGTGACATTGTTGGCGAGACACCGGCCTGCCCCCTGCGCACCATGGAAGCACCCGCCACATGCAAGTTCTGCTGGCACAACCCCGTGGCTTCTGCGCAGGTGTCACGCGCGCCATCGACATCGTCGACCGTGCGCTGGCCCGGCACGGTGCACCCGTCTACGTCTTCCACGAGATCGTTCACAACCAGTGGGTGGTGAAGGACCTGCGTTCCCGCGGCGCGGTGTTCGTGGATTCGCTCGAGCATGTGCCACGGCACAGCCGTGTGGTGTTCAGCGCGCATGGCGTGTCAAGCGATGTGGTGGCGCAGGCCCGCCGCCTGGAACTGCAGGCGGTCGACGCCACCTGCCCCCTTGTCACCAAAGTACACCAGCAGGCCCAGCGGTTTGAACGACAAGGCCATACCCTGCTGATGATTGGCCACGCTGGCCACGAAGAAGTGGTGGGTACCATGGGCCGCGTCAACGGGCCGGTGCACCTGGTGAGCAGGGTGACCGATGTGGCCGCACTCCATTTCCCACACGACACACCCCTGGCCTATGTGACCCAAACCACCTTGAGCCTGGACGATACGCGAGAGATCATCGCGGCGCTGCAAGCCCGTTTCCCACAGATCGTGGGCCCCGACGTGAACGACATCTGCTACGCCACACAAAACCGGCAGGTGGCGGTGCGCACCCTGGCCGCGCAGGTGGACATGGTGCTGGTGGTGGGAGCGCGCAACAGCTCCAACTCCAACCGCCTGCGCGAGGTGGCCGAGCGCGGCGGCGTGCCCGCCCACCTGGTGCAGGACGCAACCGAAATCCGACCGGACTGGTTGCACCCCGATGCGCGCCTGGGCGTGACCTCTGGCGCGTCCACACCCGAGGTATTGGTGCAGCAGGTGGTGCATGCGCTGCGAT
>JAABRN010000378.1 GCA_011390855.1 Hydrogenophaga sp.
GCCACCGTGATGTTGAGCAGGTGCACCTCGTCCACGCCGGGCATGGCCACCAGATAACCGAGCAGCACCCGCCCGTCCGGGCGCTCAGGGTGCGGCGCATCGCCTGGCAGCGCTTCACCCAGCAGCAGCATGGCCGGATGGCCCGATTGCAGCGAGTCATGAAAATGCTTGCGCGACCAGGGGTGCGCGTACGCACTGGCTTCGACCGCCTGCACCGTATCCAGGTCGGCTTCTGTCATGGGCTCGAAGGCAATCCGGCGCGCGACAGCGGCCGGCGCGGCGTCTGGCCAGTCGGTCGTTTGCCAGCGCAAGACTGGGGGCGTTTCGGCTCGGGAGAAGGGGACCATCGCTCGCGTTCGGCCGTGGTCTGGGCGACCTTGTCTCGCACGTACACGGGCAAGGCGTCATGTGCAGCCACGGCAGCACCGCTGGCCAGCAGGCCGGGTGCGAGCCGAAGAAGGGCTGTGGCGGTGGGCAACAGGGCCAGCGGCGCCAGGGCACGGTCCGTCAGAAGGGCCGGGTAGGCGGCGAAGGTGTTGCCCGCCCAAAGCGCGGTGGATAAGGCTGAGGTGGCGACAAGACCTTGCAGCGAAGTTCTCAGGCTCGATGATTCCAGACAGGTGCGCACGTAGGCTTCAAGATCCTGCGGCGCGCAGAGACGGGCCGGCGCCAGTTCGTGCAGGCCATCGGGCAGGTGGCGGTAGACCGCCACATACAGCTCGCCCATGCGCGCATCGAGCAAGGCCACGATGACCTGGGGCGCCGTGCTGCCCGCTTGTTGCACCGTGAAGCGCGCTTCATCTGCCAGCGCCAGCAAGCTGTCCACAGGCAGCACCGGCAACCCACCCTCACGGCCCAGTGCACGCGCACCATACGCGAGGCCCTGGGCCACGGCGCAGGCGGTGCGCAGCCCGGTGAACGAGCCCGGGCCGCGCGCAAACACCACCGCGTCCAGGGTTTCCAGAGGCCAGCCGGCCTGATCCAGCAACGCTCGCACCTGCGGCAACAGCGTGGTCGACGCCTGTGCTGCACCCGGGCCGGTGTGACTCCAGACCGGGTCGCCCTCACCGCCCGATCCCAGCGCGATCGACAAGGTGTCGGTGCTGGACTCGATGGCAAGAAACCGTTGCCCGGAAGAGGGCGCAACAGGCGAAAACACAGGCGGTGAAGACATGGCTGCATTATCGACCACCGCCGTTTTTCGGGCCGCTCCCGCTGGGCGTGGCCCTCGCCTGAAAAATTCCCTGCCGATGACGCGCAAATCGCGACCTTTCGCCGCTCGGTTTCGCGTCCTGCGCGGCACTGCGCCTCATAATCAACCACCATGTTGTCACGCTTTTTGCGCTCCCCTAATCCGTCGCCAGGCGTTGATCGAACATCGATTGCACGAGGGTGGCGAAGGGGCCTGCTGGCGTGTCTTGCAGCGGTGGCACTGCCAGCCTGTGCCCAGTTGCCTGCCGCTGGCGATTCGCTACCGCCACAGGTGCTTGCTGCCCTGCAGCGCGCAGGCGTCCCGACCGGTGCCATGTCGGCCCTGGTGGTGTCCACAGATACATCGGCGCAGCAACGGCTGCGCCATCGCGCTGGCGCCAGCGTGAACCCGGCATCGGTCATGAAGCTGGTGACCACCTACGCTGCGATCGACCTCCTTGGGCCCGACTACACCTGGAACACCGGGTTCTACACCGATGGAGTGGTGGAACAAGGCGTGCTGCGAGGCAACCTGTACGTGCGCGGCGGCGGTGATCCCAAGCTGGTACTGGAACGCCTGCAGGAGGCCTACTTCAGCCTGCAGGCCCAGGGCGTGCGCATGATTCTGGGCGACATGGTGCTCGATCACAGCGCCTTCGAACTCCCCGCGCACGACCCCGGCGCCTTTGACGGTGAGGCCCTGCGCCCCTACAACGCCGCGCCCGACGCCCTGCTGGTCAATTTCAAATCGGTGGTGCTGACCTTCGTGCCCGTTCCCGGTGCAGGCGTGGCCCACGTGCGCAGCGAGCCTCCCATGGAAGGGCTCGCCATCGATCCGACCGTTCCCCTGAGTCGCAATGGCTGTGGCGACTGGCGTGGCAGTCTGCGCGCCCGCTTTGACGACGCCAATGCCATCCGTTTCGAAGGCAGCTACCCGCAACGCTGCGGTGAGCGGGTCTGGCCGGTGGCATACCAGGACCCGGCCAGCTACGCTGCAAGAGCCATTGAAGGCCTGTGGCGCGCGTCGGGCGGCTCGATCACCGGTGTCGTGCGCACCGGCCTCACACCACCCGGCGCACGCCTGCTGCACGACGCGCGCTCGCTGCCGCTCTCCGACATCATCACCGACGTGAACCAGTGGAGCAACAACGTGATGGCCCAGCAGGTGTTCCTCACGCTGGGCCAGATTCCGCCCACGCAGGTGATGACCGAAGGCAGCGTGGCCGACCGCCAGCTGGCGCTGCGCCCTGCCCGCTTCGAACGCTCCCGGGAAGCGATCACCACCTGGTGGCACCGCACGTTTGGCACGCGCTACTCAGCACCCGTGATTGACAACGGATCCGGCCTGTCTCGCGACGAGCGCATCACCCCTGAAGCGCTGGCCAATCTGCTGCGCCACGCCGTGCGCCACCCCAAGGGTGACGCTTTCGTTCAGTCGCTCTCCATCGCAGGCGTGAAGGGCACGGCTGCCCGCATGGCCAGTGGCCCGAACAGCGCCGCCCGCGGCAACGCCTGGCTCAAGACGGGCACCTTGCGCGACGTGACCGGGGTGGCAGGCTACGTGAACGCCGCCAACGGCGCCCGCTATGCGGTGGTCGCGTTCATCAACCACCCCAACGCCCCTGCCGCCCGACCGGCAC
>JAABRN010000379.1 GCA_011390855.1 Hydrogenophaga sp.
ATGCCGTGGTGATCTAACTGCCCCCCGCGCCGCTTCGCGTCACCCCCTGAAGGGGGGCGGCACCTTGGACCGGCGTAGCCGGATCCTCGGTGCCCTTGGATTGGGCTGTTGCATGCGACTCGGAGCGCGCTTCGGAGTGATGAAAAGCCCCTTCTGTCAGGGAAGCCGAGCTCACGCACCCGTTCGGGCTGAGCTTGTCGAAGCTTTCTAGACCACTTTGCCTGAGGCGGTCACGGCTTGATCAGCAAACCTCCGTACAAGTCAATGCGGCGGCTTCGTATCTGCGATGCCGTACTC
>JAABRN010000380.1 GCA_011390855.1 Hydrogenophaga sp.
ACTCGTCCCTGACGGAGCGTTGCAGTGCGCCGTACAGCAGGCCGGCACCACGTCCGGCTTGTGTCAGCACGCCGCCCGTTGGCGTGGCCAGCGTGCTCAGTCCGCCGTAGGTCAGCCCCGGTTCTTCGCCGCAGGCGTTGGCATAGGCCACATACATCTGGTTTTCGCAGGCCCTTGCCGGCACCAGCAGTTGCGGCACTTCATCAAAGGCGAGCATGTTGGCGGTGGGCACCAGTGCGGCATCGGCGCCTTGCAGGGCCAGCAGGCGTGTGGCCTCGGGGAATTCCACGTCGTAGCAGATCAGGAGGCCCAGGCGCCAGCCGCGCCAGGTGAACACGTTCGGTGGTCGGTCGCCCTGGGTGAACTGGGCGCGGTCGGTGTCACCGAAGAGGTGCGTCTTGCGGTAGTGCGCCAGGGGGTGGCCATCCGGGCCCATCACCTGCACGGCATTGAAGGGGGGGTGGGTGCCGTTGCGTTCGGCGTAGCCATACACGATGGCCAGGCCGTGGCGTTGGGCGATGAGGCCCACGGCCTGGGCCAGTGGACCGTCCGCAGGTTCAGCCAGATTCGACACACGCTCAAGGCCAATGCCGTAGCCCGTGAGCGACATCTCGGGGCAGATCAGCATGTCGGCGCCACCTGCACGAGCCTGAGCAGCCGTTGATTCAAGCCTCAGCAAGGCGTCTGCGGTGTTGGCCGCATAGGCGCACTGCCAGAGCGCCAGGGTGAGGGTGTCAGCGGGTGTTTCCATCGGTTCAATCAGGCAGGGCCATCGGTCCGAGCTCTGCAAACACGTCGCCCGGGCCGGGGTTGTCAGGGTGGGTTCGGCCACCCAAATGGTGCACGATGCCCCAGACGGCGTTCAGCGACGTTTGTACCGCGCCTTCGACCCAGGCGGGTGTGAACGACACGTCATCGCCGGCAATGAAGATGCCTCGTTCGGCCTCAGGAAAACCGGCTTGCATGAAATGGCTGTACATGCGGTGGTTGTAGCGGTAGTGGCCGGGTAGCGCACCTTTGAAAGCGCCCAGAAAGTGTGGGTCGGCTTCCCAGGAGATGCTGATCGGATCGCCAATGATGTGGCTGGCGATGTCCACGTCCGGGTAGATCTTGCGCAGCGATGCCAGCGCCAGCTGGACGCGTTTTTCGGTGTCATAGGGCAGCATCTTCAGTGCGTCACCCATCCATGCATAACTCAGGCAGATGACGCCGGGTTGGTCGGGGCCGTTGTCGAACAGGTAGGTGCCGCGTGTGAGGCGGTCGGTCAGCGTCATGCCCATCTGGGGCCAGCCGTCGGCTTTCAGGTCGTTCCAGAACGGGCGGTCCACCATCACAAAGGTCTTGCTCGACTGCATGTAGCGTGTGCGGTCGAGCGCCATCCAGTGCTTGTGCGAAAAAAGCGATTCTTCCACCGCGATCTGCGTCGTCAGTAGCCAGCTCTGGCAGGTGGTGAGCACGGCAGCATAGGCGCGGGTGTTGCCCCAGGTGTCGGTCACCGCCAGCTGGCCGTCTGCGGCGCGGGCAATTGCCTTCACACCGGCGCGCGGAGCGCCTGCGTTCAGCGAGGCCAGCGTGGTGCCGGCAGGCCAATGACGAATCTGGTGTGCTTCGGGGGCTTGCTGCCAGAGGCCCAGCGGCACCTGTTGCACGCCACCCACGACAAGGTGCTGGTTGTCGTCGCAAGCGGTGAGCACCACGCGCAGAATCTCCAGCATGGAGTTGGGAAAGTCAGAGTCCCAGCCGCCGGTACCAAAACCCACCTGGCCAAAAACCTCGCGGTGCCGGAAAGAGAGCGCCGCGAAGGCGTCGGACTGCGCCACAAAATCGTAGAAGGTGCGGTCGTCCCATAGCGGAACCAGCCGGTCCCACATCGCCTTCAGGCGCGGAACATCCCGCTCGCGCAAGGCCCGCTGCAATCCGCTGAAGCCTGCACCCTCCTCCAGCGCCTGTGCCCAGGCTTCTGCCACTTCGCGGAACAGGGGCGGCAGGTCGTCCAGATGGCGCGCCCAGTGGGTCTGGCCTTCCAGGTCGATCACGGTGCAGCCTGCGGCCGGTGTCAGCGGGTTGGGGAACGGGCGCGTCTGCAGGCCCAGCAGATTCACGTAATGGAAGAACGCCGTTCCGGAAGAAGGGAAGCGCATGCCGCCCAGTTCGGCGACCACGCCGCGCCCACCTTCGAAGGCCTGTGAGCGCAGGCGCCCGCCCATTTTGGAAGCTTCGTAAACCACCGGACGCAGGCCCAGTTTCATCAGTTCGTAGGCGGCCACCAGGCCAGCCATGCCGGCACCAACGACCGCCACTTCGCTGCCCAAGGCGTCGGCTGGCAGCTCACCCAGGCCTTTGGGGTGAGCGATCCATTCGTCAAAAGCGAAGGGGAAGTCCGGACCGAAGACGGTGACGGGGGCGTCGGGGGTGCGCAGGGTTGTCATGGCGTTGGGCAAAGGGCAGGCGCCAGTCTTCTCTGTTTCTGGCGGT
>JAABRN010000381.1 GCA_011390855.1 Hydrogenophaga sp.
CAAGCGCGTCGTCACTGGCGCCCACTACGGCCTGCGCGACTGGCTCAGCCAGCGCATCACCGCCACGCTCATGGCACTTTTCACCATCGTGCTGCTGGCGCAGGTGCTGTTCACCAGCGGCCCACTCGGCTATGAAGGCTGGGCCGGCATCTTTGCCGCGCAATGGATGAAACTGCTCACCCTGGCTGTGATCATTTCGCTCAGCTGGCACGCCTGGGTCGGTGTGCGCGACATCTGGATGGACTACGTCAAGCCCGCCAGTGTGCGGCTGGTCCTGCATGTATTCACCATGGTCTGGCTGGTCGGTTGCGCCGGCTGGGCCATCCAAGTTCTCTGGAGGCTCTAAGTCATGACGACCACTTCTTCCCTGCCCCGCCGCCGCTTTGACGTTGTCATCGTGGGCGCGGGCGGCTCCGGCATGCGCGCGTCGCTGCAACTGGCACGCGCGGGCCTCAACGTGGCGGTGCTGTCCAAGGTGTTCCCCACCCGTTCGCACACGGTGGCGGCGCAAGGCGGCATTGGCGCCTCGCTGGGCAACATGAACGAGGACAACTGGCACTACCACTTCTACGACACGGTGAAGGGTTCCGACTGGCTCGGCGACCAGGATGCCATTGAATTCATGTGCCGCGAGGCACCCAAGGTGGTGTACGAGCTGGAGCACTTCGGCATGCCGTTCGACCGCAACCCCGACGGCACCATTTACCAGCGCCCCTTCGGCGGCCACACCGCCAACTACGGCGAAAAGCCCGTGCAGCGCGCCTGCGCCGCCGCCGACCGCACTGGCCACGCCATGCTGCACACGCTGTACCAGCAGAACGTGGCGGCCCGCACCACCTTCTTCGTGGAATGGATGGCGCTGGACCTGATCCGCGACGCCGACGGCGACGTGGTGGGCGTGACCGCGCTGGAGATGGAAACCGGCGACACGTACATTCTGGAAGCCAAGACCACCATGCTGGCCACCGGTGGCGCAGGCCGCATTTTTGCGGCCTCCACCAACGCGTTCATCAACACCGGCGACGGTCTGGGCATGGCGGCACGCGCTGGCATTCCGCTGGAAGACATGGAGTTCTGGCAGTTCCACCCCACAGGTGTGGCTGGTGCTGGCGTGCTGCTCACCGAAGGCTGCCGCGGTGAAGGCGCCATTCTGCTCAACAGCAACGGCGAGCGTTTCATGGAGCGCTACGCGCCCACCCTGAAAGACCTGGCGCCGCGCGACTTCATTTCGCGTTGCATGGACCAGGAAATCAAGGAAGGCCGTGGCTGCGGCCCCAACAAGGACCACGTGCTCCTGAAGCTCGACCACCTGGGCGCAGAGACCATCCACAAGCGTCTGCCCTCCGTGTACGAGATTGGCGTGAACTTTGCCAACGTGGACATCACCCGCGAGCCCATTCCCGTGGTGCCCACCATCCACTACCAGATGGGTGGCATTCCCACCAACATCAACGGGCAGGTGGTGGTACCTGATGCCAACGGCGGCCAGACCGTGGTGAATGGCCTGTATGCCGTGGGCGAATGCTCCTGCGTGAGCGTGCACGGCGCCAACCGCCTGGGCACCAACTCCCTGCTCGACCTGCTGGTGTTTGGCCGTGCTGCGGGCAACCATGTGGTGGAGTTCCACCAGAAGAACAAGGTGCACAAGGACCTGCCGGCCGATGCGGCCGACCGCACCCTGGCCCGCCTGGCCCGCCTGGACAGCACCACCAGCGGCGAATACGCCCAGGATGTGGCCAACGACCTGCGCGCCGCCATGCAGCAGCACGCGGGCGTGTTCCGCACCCAGGCCAGCATGGACGAAGGCGTGAAGAAGATCAACGCCATGCGTGCCCGTGTGGAAGCCATTGAGCTGAAGGACAAATCGAAGGTATTCAACACCGCGCGCATTGAAGCGCTGGAAGTGGAAAACCTCATCGAGTGCGCGCAGGCCACCATGACTTCCGCTGCGGCGCGCAAAGAGTGCCGTGGCGCGCACACCGTGAACGACTACGAGCGCGCCGCCGACGACGCCGAGTTCCCGCTGGGCCGCAACGACAAGGAGTGGATGAAGCACACCCTGTGGCACAGCGCCGACAACAGCCTGACTTACAAGCCGGTCAACCTCAAACCCCTGACGGTGGACTCTGTGCCACCCAAGGTCCGCACGTTCTGATCGCCCGACAGGAGCAACACCATGGCACTACGCACCTTCAAGATCTACCGCTACGACCCCGAAAAGGACGCCAAGCCCTACATGCAGACCATCCAGGTGGAACTGGACGGCACCGAACGCATGCTGCTGGACGCACTGATGAAGCTCAAGGCGCTGGACCCCACCATTTCCTTCCGCCGCAGCTGCCGCGAAGGCGTGTGTGGTTCCGACGCCATGAACATCAATGGCAAGAACGGCCTCGCCTGCCTGACCAACATGCTCACACTGCCCGATGTGATCGTGCTCAAGCCGCTGCCTGGCCTGCCCGTGGTGCGCGACCTGATCGTGGATATGACGCTGTTCTTCAAACAGTACAACAGCATCAAGCCCTACCTGATCAATGACACCGTGCCGCCCGAGAAAGAGCGCCTGCAGAGCCCCGAAGAGCGCGACGAGCTCAACGGCCTGTACGAGTGCATCCTGTGCGCCAGCTGCTCCACCAGCTGCCCCAGCTTCTGGTGGAACCCGGACAAGTTCGTGGGCCCCGCCGGCCTGTTGCAGGCGTACCGCTTCATTGCCGACAGCCGCGACCACGCCACCGCGGAACGCCTGGACAACCTGGAAGACCCGTACCGCCTGTTCCGCTGCCACACCATCATGAACTGCGTGGACGTGTGCCCCA
>JAABRN010000382.1 GCA_011390855.1 Hydrogenophaga sp.
GGGCCACGCCAGCGGGGGTGAGTTGCCCGCGAACCACCCAGTGCTCGGGAGGTTGCGTGGCTGGCGCGGCAGACGGCTGGGGTGCCTGTGCTGGCGTTTTGGTTGGCGGTGTCTGGCACCCTGCCAACAGCAAGGCACTGGTCAGACACAAGATGCCGGTGAGGTGCGAGAGGTGGAACGCGTGCCGGCGTTCAGAGGGCGTGAGCAAGAGGGACGGGCGGTGCATGAAATCAGGACTGTGCAGAAAACAAGACATCGAGACGTGGACATCGGCGCAGTTGTCAGGCGCCGTCTTTGCCGGGCGCATGTGGTGCAGCAGGGTCTGTCCCTGCACGCTTGCTTTGCGCCGGCGCATGCCTCAAGGCTTCCTTTTGCCGGGCGAGCAAAGGGTCTTCGGCAGGCACATGCCCAGGGCCCAGCAAAACGGCGAACCAGCGGGTTCGCGCGTCGCTTTCCAGGGCGATCTTGACCGCCATGGTCAGCGGACCAGAAAGCAGCATGCCCACCGGGCCAAGCACCCAGCCCCAGAACACCAGCGAAAGGAAAACCACCAGCGTGGACAGACCCAGGCCTTTGCCCATCATCTTCGGTTCGACCACATTGCCGAACACCATGTTGGCTGCCACAAAACCGGCCAGCACCAGCGCCACGCCAGTCGGGTCCAGCGCAACGATGGCGAGCAAGACGGCCGGAACGGCCGCGATGATGCTGCCGATGTTGGGCACGTAGTTCAGCAGAAAGGCCAGCACGCCCCAGAGCAAAGGGAAGTCCAGGCCCACCAGCCACAGCCAGATGGCGATGGTGCCGCCTGTCATCAGGCTGACCAGCGTCTTGATCCGCAGGTACTGCTGCAGCCGTTCGGAAAACTCCCGGAACGAGCCCTGGACATCGCTTCGATCCCCCAGTGCCATGCGCACCTTGTTCGGAAAACCCGAGGCTTCAAGGAGGATGAAGAACACGGTGAGCAGGATGAGGAAGAAGTTGGCCAGAGCGGTGCCGATACCCCCCCCGATCTGGCCGACGAAACCCAGCGCAGCCGCGGGATCCAGCAGTTCCTGAATCGCAGAGCGTCCGGCATCGATTCCCTTGCCTTGCAACCAGTCTGCGCCGTAGGTCACCATCGACTGAATGCGTTCCTGGTATCCAGGCAGGGCAGCAGAAAAATCGTCTATGGATGTACCCAGAATGGCAGCCAGTGGCAGCCAGATGACCACCAGAAACAGGGACAGCAGTGCCATGGCCAAAGGCAGCGGCACACGGCGGCGCGTGAGCCAGTTCAGGGGAGGCATGAGTATGGTGGCGAGGGTCACTGCCAGCAAGAACGGGACCGCCATGGGTGCGGCCATCTTCAGCCCCCCGATCACGATGACCAGCGCGGCGGCGCCCAGCAGCAGGCTGTAGGGGCTGGCGGAGGGGCGAGGTGTTTCAGGCATGGAAATGGCAAAGAGCAGAAAAATACCGGTGCATGTTGAGCGCGACTGGCCGATGGTAGATCGTATTGCTGTTCAGGATGTGTGCATGCAGCGGTGTTCTTTCTTCACATCGCAGGCGTAAAAAAGCCCCCCGCCCGTGAAGGCGGAGGGCATCAAAACCTTGGAGAACGGGAACTGCGAATCAGTTAAAAGTCGTGGCGCACGCCCAGGGCGAACAGACGGCGATCGGTGGTGACAGCGCCCACACCGTTTTCAACTTCGCCATCCAGGTAGCCGCCATACAGCTTGGTGCGCTTGGAGAGCGCGTAGGTCGCGCCAAAGGCGAAGGCCTTGCCTTCAGCCGTGGTTGCGCCGCTGAGTTCGGATTTGCCCATGGCATAACCGGCGGACAACTCGAAGGCGCCCAGTGGCATGGTCACGCCAATGGCGTATTCGTTGTCTTCGAGGCCGTTGCCCTGCTCGGCGACCTGGTACTGACCCGACAGGCGGACCACGCCGAAGTCGTAGGCTGCAGCGATCACGCGATAGTCGCGCTCATCAGCCACCACGCTGTTTTTCTGCTTTTGCAGAGCCAGGCCCACGTCCAGGGGGCCTGCGCGATAGCGCAGATTGAACGCATTGGCGTCGTTGGACACGCCAGCGGTCTCGTCAAGCGCAATGCTCACGCCGCCCGAGAAGCCACCAAACCTGGGCGAATCGTAGCGGATGTGGTTGCTGGGGCGGCTGGTGTAGTTGCCCACGCCGGTGTAGGCCACGTTGGTGGGGGTGAAGTTGGAGTCGAACACGTTGTTGCTGTTGCCCATGTCGAAGATGTCCTTGTAGGCGCTGTCCAACAGGCCGGCGCGCACCGCACCAAAGCCACCAGACAGACCCACCCACGACGCGCGGTTGAAGCGCAGGCTGCCTGCGGTGCCGTCGTCCACGGAAAGGGCGGCTTCAAGCTGGAAGTTGGCCTTCAGGCCACCACCCAGGTCTTCCGAACCACGGAAGCCCAGGCGGCTGGTGGTCAGGTTGCCGCTGTAGAGCTTGGTGGTGCTCACGTCGTCCACGCGCTCGGAACCAATCGAGGCGTCCATGCGGCCGTAAAGGGTGACGCTGGATTGCGCGGCGGCGGTGCCGACGGCGGTCAAAGAGGCCAGGGCGGCCAGAGCGACGATGCTCTTTTTCATGCTGTTTACTCCAAAGGATTGAATGTGGGTCCGTAGGCCCTTCCCCTCGCACCGTGCGAGCGGACTGCTTGAGAGTAGTTACAGCTTGTGTCAGGGTTATTTCACAAAAATTACATTGCTGTCATATTGAACAGGTGCACGCTACAGGGCGTGCTCTACAAGTGAGAGCGACCGTTGTGCATGTCGATCGGACGAGGCGCCTGCCATGC
>JAABRN010000383.1 GCA_011390855.1 Hydrogenophaga sp.
GCTCAATCTGGAAGACGGCCTGACCATGTTCGAAGACGACGCCTTCGACGTGGTGCTGCAGATCGACACCTTGCAGCATTTGCGCAACACCGAAACCATGCTGCGCGAGACGGCACGGGTGGGGCGTATCGGGGTGGTGGCCTTTCCCAATTTCGCCCACTGGCCCAACCGGCTGGCGGTGCTGCAGGGTCGCATGCCCGTGACCCGGCGCCTGCCCTATCAGTGGTACGACACGCCCAACATCCGGGTCGGCACGCACGCCGATTTCGAAGTGCTGGCGCGCAGCTGCGGCCTGACCATTGTCGACAGCTTTGGGTTGCACCTAGGCAAGGAAGTGCGCACGCTGCCCAATTTCAGGGCCAGCACGGCGGTGTTCAAGTTTTCGAACTGAGGCGGCAGGGTCGCCTCAGCCAGGCGGGTTCTCGCGCGCGGCGTCAGCAGCGAAATCACCTTTGGTGTGTTGTCCGCCGGCCGACATGCCGGGATAGGTCTCTGCAAACGCCGACCGGATCTGTGCCATCGGCAGGTCGTCAAAACTGCCCCGCTCGTTCACGTAGGTCATGTGCTGGTTGCCCGCCCGATCGAACGGGTGGTAGAGCGAATCGTGCACGCCATCGAACTCAAGCGGCAGCAGGCCAAATTTGTCGCACAGCTCGATGTTGAAAGCCGGCGTGGCTTTTCGCCACGCGCCGTCGATCCACAGCTCGGTGTACCCGTGCCAGATGAACACATCTGTGCCCATGGTTCGGCGCAAGCGTTCCGTCGATAAATGGTTCTTCACATCGGCAAAGCCCAGACGCGCCGGAATGCCCGCTGCCCGGGCCACCGCAGCGAGCACAACCGCCTTGGGCACGCACCAGCCGAACCCCTGCTGCAGTGCGGTGCTGGCACGCATGCCCTGATCGGAGAGGTCGATGCGGTAGGGGTCGTAGCGCAAGCGGTCTCGCACGGCAACGTAGAGCGACACGGCCTGCTCTCGTGGGGTGGTGCCGTTCACGTGCTCCCGCGCGAACGCGAGGATGGCGGGGTGCTCGGTGTCAATGTAGACGGTCGCGCGCAGTTGCTGGTCATGGAAGCTCATGAGCGCACCCTATCAGAGCCAGCGCAAATCTGTCGGCACATGCGTGACGCGTGTCAGGCGGGTGATCCAGACCGCGCAGTTTTCGGGGTCAGAGAACGACCGATCATCAACGGAATTCGAGGAGGATTCTTGGTGACACTCACCTGCCTCTGTCTCATGGGATTCTTCCCAACCGGACCGTAAGGAGGGTCTCCGGCAGGAACCACTTTGCCTTGAACAGGTGCGTGCTTTTGGGGCAGAAGCCTTCCCAACCTCTCGAAGGATCAGGCAGGGACCACCGTCACCGCCATGGTGTGGGTGAACACATGCTGATCCTCATGGACATCGAAGCCCTCCTGTCCAGCGCCGACATGGGGTTGATGAATCACGAGACGCAACAATTGCAGTGACGGTCCGGGAGATCGGCTATCTCCCGCTATCCCCTTTTCGCCTTTGGCGCAGGAGGGAATGGCAATTTCTGATGCATGACATGAAGGACACCTGCGCTGACCGTGGCGGGGTGTCTCTGAATCCCACCCGTTCGACCATCGGCCTTGATGCGTGGCATGCGCGGCTGTTCAACCCGGTGGTCCATCTGAGCCGTTCTGGACAGCCTCCAGCTGAATGGGTTCGCACAACCGCTCTGCGATCAGGCGGCAGCGGCCTACGGGTGTGAACTAAGGTACTCGGAAAGCATACAAAGCCCGGTTTTGCGTGCACTTTGTGGACTTTATTGCGCCTTCAGTTGGAGCGCGGTTGGCCGATATTTCAAGGACCAATCCGCTTTTACCGAGGACTTCCATCATGGACATGCGCAACGACGCCCAACACATCGCCCGCCACGACAGTGCCCGCACGACCGCGCAAAAAGCGGCCGCTGAATTCCTGACCTTCCGCCTTGGCGGAGAGGAGTACGGCATTGACATCCTGCGCGTGCAGGAGATTCGCTCGTACGAAGAGCCCACCCGCATCGCCAATGCGCCGCATTTCATCAAGGGGGTGGTCAACCTGCGCGGCGTGATCGTGCCGGTGGTGGATCTGCGCATCAAGCTGGGCTGTGACAAGGTGGAATACAACGGATTCACCGTGGTGATCGTGCTCAACGTGCACGGTCGCGTGGTGGGTGCAGTGGTGGACTCGGTCTCCGACGTGCTCGAACTCGCGGGCGACCTGATCAAGCCTGCGCCAGAGATGAACACCAACGTGGACACCACGTTCATCACCGGCATTGCCAGCGTGGGTGAGCGCATGCTGATCCTCATGGACATCGAATCCCTCATGTCCAGCGCCGACATGGGCCTGATGGACACCAGCCAGGTGCTGCAGTAAGCACAACCTGTCGCACCCTTGTTCCTGTACCTGAAGCCATAAGGAGTCGGCATGAGTCCGTCCATCTCAAAAACCCCATCGGTCGCACGCCGCGTGGCCCTGCTGTCCGTCGCCCTGCTGGCGGGCGTTCTCATCGTGGTCAGCACCGTCATGGCATTGGCTTTGGAAAGCACCGGCCGTGACCGGCAAGTGGTCTGGGCAGGTGACAAGGCGGAGTCGATTGCCGGGTCGGTGGATGCGTTTGACGCCACGGCCCGGATGATGACCGACCGGGCTTACCGCCCGTTCCGTCAGAAATTTGCCGACAAGTTCGATCTGGACGAAGAAGCCGGCATGCTCAAGGGTTGGGGCATGCTGCTCAACGACGACTTCACCGAAGTGGACAGTTTCCACGCTCAAAACGGCGGCGTGGCGACCA
>JAABRN010000384.1 GCA_011390855.1 Hydrogenophaga sp.
GGGGACTACCTCAATCTCTGAACATCCAGCGCCGACACCGCACCCGCCTGGTTACCCCACGACTGGCGAATGTAAGAGGCCACGGCGGCGATCTCGACATCGGTCAGCAGCGTGCGGTAAGGAGGCATGCCGAACGGTTGGGGGTGGCCTGCGGTGGCGGGCGTGAAACCGCCGCTGAGAATCGCCTGCACCGGGTTCACGTGCGACGCCATGGTCACCGCCCGGTTGCCGGCCAGCGGCGGGTAAGCGTTGCGCGCACCCTCGCCAGCTGCGCCATGGCAATCGATGCAGTGCGTTTCGTACAAGCGTTGACCCAAGGCGCGGTCCCAGGGTCTCGCTTCCTCACGCGCAGAGCGTGCGGCCTCGCTCGGTTCAAGATGCTGCAGGTAAACAGCCATGGCGCGCAGGTCGGTCTCCGTCAGATGCTGGGTGCTGTGAAACACCACTTCTGCCATCGGCCCCATCACGGACGCAGACACGTCCCGCGCCACACCGGTTTGCAACAGGCGCACCACGTCGTCTTCATGCCAGTCGGCCACACCGCCTTCGCGGTGATCGCGCAAGGAGGGGGCATACCAGCCCTGCTCGTTCATCAACCCGCCAGTGAACTCGGCACCGCTGGACACACCAGCGAGGGCGTCGCGCGTGGCGTGACAGGCGGCGCAATGACCCAGACCCCGCACCAGGTAGGCGCCCCGGTTCCACTCAGTGGTGCGGGCCGGCGCCATGGCCGGGGCGGGCTGGGGCAACGCCGCCGCAGGCTCAAAGTACAGCGACCGCCACACCGCCAGCGCGGTCTGTGTACTGAATGGAAAGCGCAGCGCCTGGGATGGATTGGGCCTGGCCACAGGCGCCTGGCTCTGTAGAAAGGCGTAGAGCGCATCGCTGTCTTCGCGGGTGAGGTGGGTGTAGCTGGTGTAGGGAAACACGGGGTTGAGCAAGCGCCCGTCGCGTGACTGGCCGTGATGCATGGCGCGCCAGAAAGCGTCGGCACTCCATTGGCCCAGACCGTGTTCGGGATCGGGGGTGAGGTTGCCTGGGTACACGCGGCCAAAGCGCGTTTCAATGGCCGCGCCGCCCGCGTACGCCGCCTCGCCCTTGGTGGTGTGGCAGGCCGCGCAGTTGCCGGCGCGGGCCAGGTAGGCGCCGTGTTCCACCAGTTGAGGCGACAGTGCCGGCACCACCCCGGACACCGGTGGCAGTGCGGGCACGTTGAGCTGGCGAATCAGCACCACCAGCGCGCCCGCCAGCATCAACCCGCTCAGTCCCGCGGCCAGCCACAGAAAGCGGCGCGCCATGCGGGATGCTTCTCCAGAGACCCTGGATCGCTCCTTCATTGGCCGCCTCCCTGTTGCGCATGGCTGCCACAGGCCATGGGCAGCGGCTGCGCCGACGCCGGCGCGGCCCGGGTGTTCGCAGGCAGGGGCTGTGCAGCCAGCCAGCTGGCGGCCGCGCTCACGTCGTCCGCCGACATGCGCCGGGCGATCTCGTTCATGCAGTCCGGCCGGCTGGCCTGCCGCAGGCCGGTTCGCCAGGCCCCCATCTGGGCAATGAGGTAATCGCGCGGCAAGCCGAGCAAACCCGGAATGGCCGGCTCGACGCCCGTGAGGGTCGGCCCGTGACAGGCCATGCAAGCCAGGACATCGCGACCAGCGTCGCCTTCGCGCACCAGCGACTCGCCACGTGCGAGCACATCAGCCGGCACGGTGGGTGGCTGGGGCGGCGGATAGGGCAAGTCCAGGCTCGCGAAGTGTTCGGCCATGTCGCGCAGGTAGGCATCTGACAGGTTGTCCAGCAGACGCGCCATGCCGGCGTTCTGTCGCCGGCCATCGCGGAAGTGCAGCAGCTGGTTGTACAGGTAGTCCACCGGCTTGCCAGCGATACGCGGGAAGTAACCGCTGCTGGTGGCGCGGCCCTGTGCGCCGTGGCAAAGGGTGCATGCCACCATGCGCTGGGCCATGGTGTCAGGCACGGCGTGCGGCCCGGGATCGGCGGCATGTGCCACGCAGGCAGCCAGAGCAAGCCACAATGCGAGAGTGAAGGAAGCGAAAAAGCGGGGGAATGGAACGCGTTGCATGTGCTTTTGAAGCTACCACAGCAGCCCATTCCGCCTGCACTGACTGGATAGAGACCCGCCCATGAAACAACCCGACCAAACCGCCCAGCCAACCGGCTGCTTCGACCCGGCCCATTGCCCGATCTGCGGCGGAGACAACCGATGCGCGATGGAGATCGAGCGCGAGACCGGCGTGCAGCAGCTCCCTTGCTGGTGTGTGAGCGCCACGTTCGACCCTGAGCTGATGGCGCAGATCCCGGCCGATGCAGAAGGCAAGGCCTGCGTCTGCGCGAAATGTCTGGACCGCTTCAAGGCAGAGCGCCTGACCCGCGCAGGAGGTGACCGATGAGATGGATTGACCGCATTCCCCTGCTGTGGCTGGTGCCGATTGCCTTGTGGCTGGCGGTGGCGCCGGTGGTACCTGAGCCGCATCTGGTGGAGAAGCTGCGAATGCTGTCGCAGGGCAGTCTGCAAAAGCCGATCGACATCTTCGACCTGCTCCTGCACATCGTGCCGCTGTGCCTGCTGGCCATTCGCGTGGTCCGAATCTGGCTGCATCGCAAACGCAGCACACCCTGAGGCAACGCCAGACAGGTTCCTCCGGGCGTGCGCTGTCCCGGGGACCTGTTCAGCAAGGCATTGACGCTGACCGGCTCAGGATCTCGCGCGCGCAAACCCGATAAGCTCGACGCCTCCCAAGCCGCACACATGATCCCCGACCCCAACGCCCTGCCCACCCTGCGCGCAC
>JAABRN010000385.1 GCA_011390855.1 Hydrogenophaga sp.
CTGGGCCTCGGCGTTGACGGCCTTACCGCCAGCGTGATCAAGGGCAAAGGCGCCATGCCACCCAAAGGTGGGGCTGGCGCTGCATCAGACGCCGAAATCCAGGCCGCTGTGGTGTACATGCTGGGCACGGTTCAGTAACTCGCAGGTGCTGCTCAGCTGATAGACCCCAGGCCCGTTTCGCACGGGCCTGTTTTTTTGCGGGTCAGGTGGGGCCACCCTGAGGCCCGAGGTTGCTGCAGCCGGTGAAGTCAGGGCTTGCTTTGTATTCTGCGCTGGGGGCTCAATTCAAACCCGTAGCGCTTGGGCAGGTCGGCCATGCTCACTGTCTCGGGATTCCAGTCGCCCGCATCGACATGATCCGCCGCCAGCAGCATGTCGGCGGTGTGCACCAGGCCGAATCCCACGTCGGTTTCCAGGTAGAGGTGTCCTGCTTCATCAACCAATGCCGCCCTGACCTGGGCAGCCTCTCCCGTGTGGGTGTGCACACCTCCGTCTGCGCTCAGACGCCAGACAAAGGGCGCCATTTCCAGTTCCACGTAGACGCGCTGTGGCCCGTTCTGGAAGAACCACAGGCCGCTGTCGTCGGCTGCGTAGTTGCGATGAATGAACTCCACCAGCTTGTCGTGCTTGAGCAGCGAGCCTTTGCTGACAGTGACGTCTTCGCCGGGAAGCGCAGCAAAGGGCCCGCTGGCCTGAATGCGGTCGTCACGCATGTACCACTGGCCGCGCGCGTCCAGGCCCAGCCAGCCATAGCAGTGGGGCACGTTGGGCCATTTGGCCATGGCCGCCTTGACGATATCGTCCATGGGGCGTTGCTCCTTGGTCATAGTTGTTTCAACAGCCATTGACCGACGGCGTCGGGCATGGCGCGCACGTGTCCTGGGACCCCCAGCCACCCCGCTTCCGGCACCGGAAATCCGACATGGCCGCCTTGCTCGGGTTGCCACAGACACACACTGTGGCTGACCTCGGTTTTTTTGGGAAGCGAATACGCCGGAACAAAAGGATCGTTTCTTGCGTTGAGCGCCAAAGCCGGAATCCGGACATCACTCAGCAAAGGTTTGGCCGATGCCCGCGCCCAGTAATCGTCGGTATCCTTGAAACCGTGCAGCGGCGCTGTAAAGATGTTGTCGAAGGTGTAAAGGTCCCGGGCCCCCAGCAAGGCGTCGCGGTCAAAAAGCCCCGGATGTTGTTCCAGCTTTTTCAATGCCTTCGGCACCATGGAGGCCAGAAACATGCGGGTGTAGACCCATCGATTGAACCCTTTGCCAATGGCATGCCCGCCCGCCGCCAGGTCCAGCGGTGAACACACGGCCGCCACGGCCTTCACCTGCGATGGCACCGATCCGCCCTGCTCGCCTGCCCACCGCAGCAAGGCATTGCCACCGAGCGACACGCCCACCGCCAGAATCGACCGCTGGGGGTTGGCATTGACAAAGCGATTCAGAATCCAGTCGACCTCGACATGATCGCCTGAGTGGTAGGCACGTGGCGCATGATTGAGCTCCCCCGAGCAGCCGCGAAAGTGAGGCACCGCGCAGGCGAGTCCCTGTCTTGAAGCAAAGTCGGCGAATGCGACGGCGTACTGGCTGGCCGATGAGCCTTCCAGGCCGTGAAACAGAACCAGTAAAGGCGCATCTGCCGCCACTGCATGATGGGCATGGTCCACATCGATGAAATCACCGTCCGGTGTATTCCAGCGTTCTCGCGTCCACAGGGGTGAAGCACCGCCGTGACGCCGGGCGTAGAGCGCTGCCCAGATGGTCTGTGCATGCCCGCCTGGAAGCCACCACGGAGGGCTGTAGTCCCATGGCGGACCCGCACGACACCCGTCCAGCTGGCGGACAAGTTGCGTGGCGATGTTCGGCATCTTCAATGCGATATCAATGCAGCATGGGCTGCGCTGTCATGATCTCAATGGGCTCGGTTCGAGAACCCGGACTGGCGTGATGTGCAACCAGGCGCCAGCCTTGCGCGGTCTTGGCGTAGACGTTGGTGGCCACCACCCAGGCGTGCTGCGGTCCATCGTCGCTCATGATCTCCACCCGCTCCACCACGCTGTGCACACTGCAATGGCCCGCATCCAGGCGCCGCACTTTCTCGGGGTGCGCCAGCACGGCGCCATTGGCGAACATGGCGTCAAAGGTGGCGCGGATGGCGGCATGCCCGACCACGCGTGGCCCGCCGGGTTGTACACACACTATTTCGTCGTCGTCTGCCCAGCAGGCCATGAGGCGATCGATGTCGGCGTGCTGAAGGGCGTCGTAAAAGGCGGTTTCGGTATCGTCCGCGGTCCCTTGGGGCAATTTTGGTTTGCGCATGCGGTGTATTCTGCAGCCTGCGGGCCAAAGCCAGACAATTGGTCTGGTTTTGAAGCGCTCTTGCGCTTGCCGAGTTGATGTTCGGCCAATCACACAATGATCATTTGTCCACAGAGGCCATCTGGCCGGGGAGGTTTCATGCGCTTGACTGTCCGTTCTTTCAGTGTCTGGCTAGGCAGCGTGCTTCTGGCAGCGGGCCTCAGTGGTTGCGGCTACAACGATTTCCAAAGGCTGGACGAACAGAGCCAGTCGGCCTGGTCCGAGGTGTTGAACCAATACCAACGAAGAGCCGATCTGATTCCCAACATCGTGGCCACCGTCAAGGGTGAGGCCAACTTTGAGCAAGAAACCCTGACACGTGTGATCGAAGCCCGCTCCAGGGCCACGTCGATCCAGATGACGCCCGAGATGCTGAACGACCCTGCTGCCATGCAGAAATTTCAGGCGGCGCAGGGCGAACTGTCGGGCGCACTGAGCCG
>JAABRN010000386.1 GCA_011390855.1 Hydrogenophaga sp.
CCGCTGGAATGATCAACAGGGCACTGGTGAGGACGATGGTGTTGCGCCCGCCTGAGAGCCGGATGAAGAACGAGGCCGGGATGCGGAACGTGGCCCCCATGAGGCCGGCGATGGCGGTGAGCGTGAACAGCTCGGCCGGTGCAAACGGAAAGCCCAGGTTGAGCATCTGCACGGTGATGATGCCCCACATCAACCAGACGGCAAAGCCAACGAGCAGGTTGGGAATGGAAATCCAGAGATTGCGGGTGGCGATGGCCTTGCCCTTGGCAGCCCAGAAGGTGGTGTCTTCGGGACGCCAGTCGACGATGTCGGCGCCCGAGTACGTCTGGCTGTTCGCGCTTGCGGCACCGGCTGGTGTCGTACGCGTGGTGGTTTTGCTCATGACAGGGACTCCTGTGGGGAAAATTCGTTTCGCCAGACGCGGTCCGGGATGGATCAACGGCTGGGTTTCAGCGCTGCAGCCAGCGTGCGGGACGTGCGGCGTTCTGTGACCCTGACTGTGCGGCGACCCGGCCCGGGCGAACATCCCTCAGAGGGACGCACAGACGCATCTGAAAGACCGATGGCGCCTTTCGCGGCCATCGTTCAAAAGGACTACGTGCTCCCATCTGCTGCCGCTTGTTGCGTGATGACCCGGGCAGGCAGGCAACAAAAAAGGCCGTGGGGGTCACGGCCTTTCAGGGGTGGCGAGTGAAGCGGTCAGCCCTGCTTGGGTGCCAGACCATCCTGGCGTGCTCGGGCCAATATGGCGCGCAGGTCATCCAGATCCTTGAAGCGGGCGGTGAGCGTCAGTCCCTCGCCTTTTTCCGCCAGTTCGACACGGCCGCTGCCGGCAAAAAGGCGTGCAATTTCAGCCTCGGTATCTCGCTTTTGCTGCACTTCCTGGGCAATGGCGTGGTCCACCGACGAGATGATGTATTCGTCGCCGAATCCGCCCTCGGGCTCCTTCAGCCAGGCCACGCAGACCACCCAGCTCAGGAAAGCGCCACCCGCAATCACGAAGAAGAACTGCGACGGCGTCACGTACATGAACAGGAACAGGTAGAACACCGCGCCCACGTTGCCGTAGGCTCCCGCCATGCCCGAAATCTGGCCGGTGAGACGGCGCTTGATGGACGGGATGATGCCGAAGGTGGCGCCTTCGGCACCCTGCACGAAGAAAGAGCATCCGATGGTGATGGCCACGGCAATGATGAGCGGCCAGTTGCTGTTGAGCATGCCCATGAGCGCGAAGCCGATGGCGATGCCGAGCATGTAGGACAGCATCACAAAACGCCGGTTGCCGAAACGGTCCGACACCAGGCCACCCATGGGCCGCGCAAACAGGTTCACAAAGGCAAAGGACGCAGCGATCAGGCCGGCCATGGCCGCCGACAGACCCCACGTTTCTTCAAAGAACATGGGCAACATGGACACCACGGCAAGCTCGGCGCCGAAGTTGGCGAAGTAAGTGGTGTTGAGGGCAGCGACCGACTTGAACGGATAGCGGTCGTCCTTGGGCACGCCCTTCTTCAGGATCGGCAGATTGACCCGCAACACCTGCACCAGCTGATAGACGATCACGAACCCGATCGACGCGTAGCAGATCCAGGCGGTGATGTCGTCGATGAAGCCGGTGTTCTGCACGCGCCACACCAGAATGCCCAGAATACCGACCATGGGCACGGTGAACAGCAGCAGCAAGATCAAGTCGCGGTAGCTTGACACCTCCAGTGCTGCCGACTTGCGGGGCTTCTTGTGGGTGTCTTTGGTGGGTCCGTCGGTGATGGCGAACCAGTAAAAAACACCATAGAAACCCATGATCACGCCGGACAGCGCCACCGCGTAGCGCCAGCCGTCGTCACCACCAAACATGGTGAGCGCAATGGTGGGCAGCGTCATGGCGGCAGCGGCCGAGCCGAAGTTGCCCCAGCCAGCGTAGAAGCCTTCGGCAAATCCGATGTCGCGCGGCTTGAACCACAGCGCCGTCATGTGGATGCCAACAACAAAGCTGGCACCCACCGAGCTCAACACCAGGCGCGACACAAACAGCTGTTCTTTGGTGGTGCCGAATGCAAAAAACAGCGTAGGCACCGCCATGGTGACCATCAGCACCGAAAACACGCGACGCGGCCCGAAACGATCCAGCGCCATGCCCACCAGAATGCGGGCCGGTATGGTGAGCGCCACGTTGGCGATGGCGAACAGGCGCAGGTCGTCTTTGGTCAGCCAGTCGGCCGACTTGAGAATGGACGACGCCAGTGGCGCCATGTTGAACCAGACGTAGAAGCAGATGAAGAAGGCGATCCACGTCAGGTGGAGCGCTTTGATTTCGCGGTTCTTGAACCGGAAGATGTCACTGACTTGCATGATGAAACCTCTTAGATTCGGGGCTCGGTCGCTCAGTCGCCATGGGTGGGGACGATGAGCAGCGGGCACATGACGCGGCGTGCCAGAAAGGCACTGACCGAGCCGAAGGTCATGTGGTCAAACTCCTCCACGAGGGCATCGAGGCGGCGGGTGATGAAGTTGCCGTCGGGCTTGTAGGAGTGGCGCGCCATGACCAGCACGTCGGGTCGGCGCTCTTCGGTGGCTCGCAGAATCATCTTTCGGGCGTCGCCCTCGGCCACGAGGACCTTGGCGGTGAATCCAGCCGCCGAGAGTTCGGCCGCAGCCGCTTCTGCACCGGCTTTCTGCTCACGGTACTGAGCCTCGAACATCTCGTCGCCTGCGCTGGTGGTGCTGCCAGGTTCTTCAATCACGGAGATGAGGGTGACGGTGGGCAGCTCGTGCGCGAAGAGCAGCTTGACAGCATCCAG
>JAABRN010000387.1 GCA_011390855.1 Hydrogenophaga sp.
TGCGCCGCCACCCGGCCGGAGCCGTCCTTGGTCTTGCACAGCGTTTGCGAGATCACCGCCACCAGCGATTCGGACAACATGGCGCGAACCATGTCCTTCTCTTCAGCCGGGAACACGTCGATGATCCGGTCAATGGTCTTTGCCGCGCTGGAGGTGTGCAGCGTGCCGAACACCAGGTGACCGGTCTCGGCCGCCGTCATGGCCAGGCGAATGGTTTCCAGGTCGCGCATCTCACCCACCAGAATCGCGTCGGGATCTTCCCGCAACGCCGAGCGCAGGGCGTTGGCAAAGCTGAGTGTGTGCGGGCCCACTTCTCGCTGGTTGATCAGGCACTTCTTGGAGTCGTGCACAAATTCCACCGGGTCTTCGACCGTGAGGATGTGGCCGTACTCGGTTTCGTTCAGGTGGTTGACCATGCCCGCCAGCGTGGTGGACTTGCCCGATCCCGTGGGGCCTGTAACCAGCACCAGGCCGCGAGGGCGCAGCGCGAGATCTCCAAAAATCTTGGGCGCATTGAGCTGCTCAAGCGTCAGGATCTTGCTGGGAATGGTCCGGAACACCGCACCCGCGCCTCGGTTGTGGTTGAAGGCATTGACCCGGAAGCGCGCCAGGCCTTCAATCTCGAACGAGAAGTCGCACTCGAGGAATTCCTCGTACTGTTTGCGCTGACTGTCGTTCATGATGTCGTACACCATGCTGTGGACCTGCTTGTGGTCCAGTGGCTCGACGTTGATGCGTCGCACGTCGCCGTTGACCCGTATCATCGGCGGCAAACCAGCCGAGAGGTGAAGATCGGATGCTTTGTTCTTGACGCTGAAGGCAAGCAGTTGGGTGATATCCATCCCGGGGTCCCGTGCAGTGGTGGTAGGTATGACGACGGATTATGACGACGATTGAAGCCAATCTCCAACAGGTTCAGGAGCGAATTGCCCGGTCATGCCAACTGGCAGGCCGAGATGCCAAAGACGTCACACTGCTGGCGGTTTCAAAGACTTTCGATGCCGACGCCGTTCGTCAGGCACAGGCTGCCGGTCAGCGCGTTTTTGGCGAAAACTACGTCCAGGAGGGGGTCGAAAAGATCCAGCTTCTCCGTCTTGACGACCCAGCGATCCCTGTGGAGTGGCATTGCATCGGACCGTTGCAAAGCAACAAATCCCGACTGGTGGCCGAACATTTTGACTGGGTGCAGTCGGTCGACCGGCTCAAAATCGCACAGCGGCTGAGCGAACAGCGCCCCGATGGCCTCCCTCACTTGCAGGTCTGCATTCAGGTCAACGTGGACGGTGGCGCCAACAAATCAGGCGTGGTGCCAGGTGACTTGCTGGCATTGGCTCAGTCGGTGTCCCGGTTGCCCAACATCCGCCTGCGCGGGCTCATGAGCGTGCCGGAGCCGGTTGCTGGGTTTGAGGCCCAGCGAGCCGTTTTTCTGCAAGTGAAAGCCTTGTTCGACGACCTCAACGCCCGAGGTTTTGCGTTGGACACGCTCTCGCTGGGCATGAGCGACGACCTCGATGCAGCGGTAGCGGCCGGTTCGACCATGGTGCGGGTGGGGCGGGCGATCTTCGGGAGTCGACCCGCCCGGAACGCTGGCGTCTGATCCGCTGCAGAGGCCTCAGTTGGTGGTCATGGGCGCGGGCTTGATGTTGCCGCAGTCCTTTGAGAGCCACTTGCCCTGTCCGTCGATGGTGACGTTCTGCGGCTTGCCGTTTTGCATGGTTTTCATGACCATTTTCATGGTGTAGGCGGTGTCACCTGAGAAGGTGTAGGTGCCTTCACCGCTGGAGGGCGGATTCTTGCAGACGAAGCTCATCTTCATGGAACTGGCGCTGCGCGAGGTGATGGTGGTGGTGCAGTCGCCCTCGGTCTGCGTGGGCATTTCCTGTCGCGCGGCCATCTCTGGCGAGATGCACACCTTCATGGACATGCCGCCGCCTGCGCCCGCCGAGATGTTGACGCCTTGGCTCGCCATCATCTCCTCCATCATCTTGCGCTGTTGGGGTGGCATGGACGCCATCTGTTGCTGCATCTGGGCCATGGCGGCATCCATTTCCGGGTTGCCTCCCATTTTGCTGTTGAATTCCCACAGACCAGGGCGGGTGCTTTGGGCGTTCGCACCCAGTGCCCCCAGGGTCAGGGTGGCGAGGCAGAGGACTTGCAGGGACTTGCGCATGGAAGGTACTCCGTTGAGGTTGAGCTGAACCCATTTTCCCTGCGTGGGCGTCGTTGTCAAACACACAACTGGGTGGTGTTTTTCACTTCTTCCATCACAGCGTAGGTGCGGGTCTCGCGAACGCCGGGCAGCTGCCAAAGCACCTTGCCGGCGAAATCGCGGTACGCCAGCATGTCGGCCATGCGTGTCTTGAGCAGGTAATCGAAGCCGCCGGCCACCATGTGGCACTCCATGATTTCGTCGCGCACCTGCACCGCTGCCTTGAACTGGTCGAACACGTTGGGCGTGGTCCGGTCCAGCAACACCTCCACGAAAACCATCATGCCCAGGCCCAGCTTGAGGGGGTTGAGCCGGGCCTCGTAGCCCAGGATATAGCCCTCCCGCTGCAACCGCTGGGTGCGCGCCAGCACCGCCGTGGGCGACAGGGACACAGCTTCTGCAAGCTTGAGGTTGGGCATGCGACCGTCGCTTTGCAGCGCGCGAAGAATGCGCAGGTCGATACGGTCGGGTGCATGGGTAGAGGCGGTCATTGGTAGTGAATTATGCGGACGAATCAGAAATTTCAAACATTAATTCACTCTGCAAACGGTCAACATCACGGAAATCATTCAACCGACCTGCCT
>JAABRN010000389.1 GCA_011390855.1 Hydrogenophaga sp.
GGGGGTACGCGTAGGTGGCCATGGGCCGGATGGTAGCCGAAGATTGCTTATTGGTAAATTCGTTTACCTAAACATAATTTCTAGCTGGCCGGTCGGGTTGTCTGGACGGGTCCTTGGCGAGCCGCCGGGTATGGGCTGGCAGTGGCTTCATCCACCTGGCTGGTCTGGGTTGCGCCAGTGCGCCAGGGTGCGGATCAGCGCGCGGTTCACATCGTCCAGCGGGAAACCGTACAGGCGGCACAGGGACACCACCGCATCGCCCTGCTCGAAGCCTTCCATGCTGCGGGCAATATCGATATAGGCCTTGTAGGGCCCGTCCTCGCGCAACAAGGAGGCCGTGATGCGCTCGGACAGTGGCACCCGCGCCAGTGTTTTGGCCAGGGGCTCGTGGGTCATGAGGTCGAGCTGGGAAAACAGGCCGGCCACGTAAACCTCGGCACGCAACTCGGCCTGTGGGCCTGGGTCCATGAGGGTGGTCATGAAGCGGGCGCGCAGCACCATGCCGTGGCGCACGGGAATCAGGTCCTTTTCAGGCGACGCACCGGGGAGTTGCTCCATGAGCCAGTTGCTCAGGGCGCGCTGGCCCAGCAAGAGGATGGCCTGGCGTATGGTTTCCACCTGCCGCGTGGAGCCAAACACCGGCGAGTTCACGAGCCGCAACAGACGGAAGGTGAGCACCGGATCGTGCAGGATCACGCCCTCCACCACATCGGTGGGGCGATCGCGCATGAGGGCTTGCTGCAGACGCACCATGGTGCTGCGGTCGGGGCGCACACCATGGTGGCGGTGGGCACGCAGCGTGTCGTCCACCGGCCAGCCACTCACGCCCCAGGCGCTGCGGTCGTCCAGGCAATGGGCGGCCACGGTGCGGGAGGTGATGCCCTCCAGCATCTGCTCGCGCAGCACCGGGCTTTGCACACGCGGGCCAGTGCCGCCGTTGACTGCGCGGTCCACCACCTGCAGCACCACCTGCACCTCTTCCGGGGACAGCGTCATGACGCAGCGCAGTGGCGGGCCACGTCCCTCGGTGGCATCAGGCCGGGCGCGGGCCAGCGGGGTCTGTTGCACGAAGCGGTGGCCGAGCTTGCGGGCCGGGGCCATGCGTGCTGCGAACTCGGGCGGTGGCACCGGGCCCAGGTCGGGCAGCTCGAGCATGAGGTTCTCGAACGGGCTGAGCAGCAAGGCCTGGTTGAGCAGGCCGCGCTCTGTGAAAGAGACGATCAGGGGTGGGGATTCGGCCGACCACTCCTCACTGAGCAAGCCCAGCAGGTGGACCGCATCGACCGATTCGGGGTGCAGCGTGCGCACCCGCAGGCGCACCGCTTCAAGCTGGCGCGAAGGCCCCCAGACCGGCTCGTAGGCCAGCGCCACATTCGACAGGATATTGAGCGACATACATCATGCAATGTACTGGAAGAGCGAGAGCCGCTGGACCTGTCCATAAGCCTGCAGGGCAGCCTGCAGGGTAAGTTGCTGGGTCTGGAACTCCGAGATGCCCTTGACCATGTCGAGGTCGGTGAGTTCGGAGTTCTCTTTTTCGTAGAAGTCGCGCTGGTCGGTGAAGAGGGACTGCAGCGAATCGGCACGGTTGAGGAAATCGCCCACCGCACCGCGCGCTTCCAGCGACTGGTTGAGGCGGAAACCGAGTTCGTTGAGGGTGGTGTCGATTTCCTGGCGGCGTACTTCCTGTGCGAGGTCGCCGGGGGCTGTGCTACCGCCATAGGTCAGGGCCTTGGCAATGCGATCAAGCACGGCAAACACATCCTGGTCGGCGGGCTTGAGCTCGACCTTGTCGCCAGCAATGGGGGCTTGCGCGAAGGAAAGGGTCATGCCATCGATGGTCACGGTGGCATCGACCGGCGGGCCAGGCACCGGGTACACCGCCGGACCGGTCACGGTGCCCACAGTGCCATCGGCATTGAGCTGCGTCACGGTGACACGGTTGGCTTCTCCGGGGGGCGAACCGACAGCTGCAGCCGGCACTTGCGTGAACTCGATCACATACCGCGGCTGGCGGGCTGCGTTCTCATCGAATGAGAAGAACCCCGGCGTGGTGGGTGAGCCCGAGACGGTCACCGACCCAGTGCCCAGGTTGGCACCAAATCCTTGCGCCACCGCAACCCCATCGGCGCTGGTGGACGCCGCGAAGTTGCCGCTGAGGTTCACCCCCATGAACACACGGAAGCCGTCGATCATCTTGGGCAGTGACTGTGCGGTGGCAGCCTCTTGGCCACGCAGACCATCGAAGCGCACCGCTCGGCCCTGGCCGTCGTACACGTCCACAAAGGGCTGGGCAGCACCACCAAGCCCGCCAAACAGGGTGTTGCCCGAGGTGTCATCGCGGTTGGACACCTCCAGCAACTGCTCACGGATACCGAGCAACTGCTGCGCAATGTCGCGCCGCTCGGGCTCCGCCAGGGCGGCATTGCCGGCCTGCACCACCAGCTCGCGGGCGCGAGCGTACAGGTCTGCCACCTGCGCGAGCGCCGAGTCGAGCTGCTCCAGCGAGCGGCGGGAACTGTCCAGGGCCCGCAGGTCGGCTTCGCGCTGGGCCTTGCGGTTCAACGCCCGCTCGGAGAGCACGGCAGCTACCGGGTCGTCGCTGGCCTTGTTCACGCGCTTGGCCGTACTGAGCTGGTCCTGGGCCTGGGCCAGCTTCACCTGCCGTTCGTTGATACTGGCAACGGTGCGGTCGAAACTGTTGGCGGTGGAAACGCGGTTCACGGTCATGGATCAACCTTCCATTCTTCCATCAGCGGCCGAAGGATGCCAGCAGGGTATCGA
>JAABRN010000390.1 GCA_011390855.1 Hydrogenophaga sp.
TCCTGATCGCGGTGCCTGCGTTCTCCCTGTGGCTACCCGGATTGATGGGACGCTGATGTCGCAGGTCGCTCACCTGGTCGCTGAATTGCAGCCAGCTCCGCGCGGTCAGCAGCCGACATGTGCAGCACGCGCTGCGGATAGGGAATTTCGATCTGGTGCGCCCGCAGCGCCTTCAAGATACCGCGATTGATCAGGGACCGCAGGTTGAGTTGACCGTTTTCCGGGTCGCCGATCCAGTAGCCCAGCGTGAATTCCAGGCCATCGGCACCAAAGGCCGACAAGGCCACCGACGGTCCCGGGTCGCGCAGCACGCGTTCCTGCGCAAGAGCTGCCTCCATCAACAGCGCCGTCACCTGCTCGACGTCGCTGTCGTAAGCCACCGAAACGATGGTCGACTGCCACACGCGGTTGTCCGCCAGCGACAGGTTTTCCACCCGATTGATGATGAGCAACTCATTGGGCACGATGGACTCACGGCCGGTGAGGCTGCGGATCACGGTGTAGCGGGCGTTGATGTCGGTGATGCGACCCTCAAAGTTGTCCACCCGCACGTTGTCACCGATGCGCATGCTGCGCTCGGCCAGGATCACAAAGCCGCTCACGTAATTGGAGGCCAGCTTCTGCAGACCAAAGCCAATGCCCACACCGATCGCGCCCCCCAGCACCGAAAGCGCGGTCAGATCGATACCCACGGCAGACAAGGCGATGATCAGGCCCATGAACATCAACAAGGCGCGGGTGGCGTTGCTCACCGCCTTGCGCAGTGAAAGATCTCCACCCACCGCCTTGCGCAGCAGCCGTGCCTCAATGGCAGAAGACACCCACAAGGACAGGATCAACACGGCACCCGCCGTGAGCACACCCTCCAGCAGTGTCAGCAGGCTGAGTTGGGTTGAGCCGACACTCCAGATGATCTGATCCATCTCGCTGAGCACCACCGGCAACAGACCACTCACCCACAACACCATGGTCAGCCAGGCCACCCAGGAAATGGAGCGCTCCAGCACACGCACCCACGGAGCGGTGGCGAACGCGACCTGCAACACCTTGACCCCCACGCGAATCACCACCAGCGAGACCAGCACCGGGATGACCAGTTTGAATGCCGCCAGCGGCATGACTTTCAAAAGCAGTGCACGAGCGATGTAGCCCAGCACCAGCAACAGCAGCGGAAACATCACCCCATCCACAATGCGGCGGCCAAAGGTGATCGAGGCCTGGTTCTCTTCAGCCCCGACTGCACGGCGCAACAGCCATGTCATACCCCAGGCAAACAGCACGCAGACCACCAGCGCTGCAAGCTCCAACAGCACAGTAGGCTGCATGAAGCCGCTCAACCAAAGATCAAAGTCGTCGATGGGCTTGGCACTGCCCGCAGGTTGGTTCGTCATTTTCAGAATGGGATGTGAATCACTGGCGCCAGTCCGGTTCGCGCTTGTCGATGAATGCCTGCACACCCTCCTGAGCCACGGCGTGAATCATGTTGCAAGCCATGCTTTGTCCAGCGAGCTGGTAGGCTGACTCAATACCTGTCTCGAGTTGACGGTAGAACAATGATTTGCCCATGGCCAGGGCCTCGCGGGGTTTGGAGATCAGTCGCCGTACCAGTCGTTCGACTTCGGCGTCCAGTTGCTCGGCCGGCACCACCCGGTTGACCAGTCCGCGCGCCATGGCTTCCTGCGCGGAGATGAAGTCCCCTGTGAGCAGCATTTCCATGGCCTGCTTGGGGAGCACATTCCTCGACAGCGCAACGCTGGGCGTGGCACAGAAAAGACCCACATCGATGCCATTGACGCCGAAAGTGGCCTCGCTTGCAGCCACCGCAAGATCGCACTGAGCCACCAGCTGGCAACCTGCGGCGGTTGCCAGACCCTGCACGCGCGCCACCACGGGCACGTCCAGTCGGCGAATCGAAAGCATCACCCGCGTACACCGCGCAAACAGCGCCTGGTAATAGGCGGGGTCGGGTTGCGCACGCATTTCTTTGAGATCATGACCCGCACAGAACGCCTTGCCCTCGGCACCCACCACCACCACCCGGGCCTCTTTGTCGGCCGCCACATCATCCAGTGCTTTTTGAAGCGATGCCAGCATGGCCTCGCTCAACAGATTGAAACGGTGTGGCGCATTCAGACGGATTTGATGCACGCCGCGATCGTCGCGTCCGTGAAACAGCAAGGCATCTGTCGGATTCGGTGGCATGGTTCTCTCGGCGATGTTGACCCAATCGGTCGATTGTCAGGGATTCCTGGTCACTGAGCGCATTGCGCGAGCGCCATTGGAAAACCCGCCGGGGCCAGTGAGCCAGGGCGGGTTGCCAGTTGAGCCCCCTGCAGGGGCGCAGTCGGGTCAGCGGCTGCCGCGCTTGGCCTCGCCACGGGCATTGGCCGAGCGTGCATGGGCGCCAATGGCCTTGCCCCGCACCTGAACCGTCTTGGACACTTGCGTAGCCCGCTTGACCGCCGGGCCCTTGGCAGATGGCCCAGGAGCAGTTGCCTTGTCAGAGCGTGCCGGCAGAGCGGGCTTGCCGGCTGACTTGGAAGCCAGCGCTTTGACGACCGCCGACTTCACCGAAACCTTCTTTGCTGCGACCTTCTTCGCCGAAGCTTTCTTGGCCACCGGCTCCTTGGCTGGAGCTGCCTTGGCGGATACAAGCTTCACAGATGCGGCCCGCTTCGCGGCCGACTTCTTTGGCGCAGCGGGAGCCGCAGGCGTCTTGGTCACGGCGGCTTTGGTGGGCGGCTTCTTGGCGGCCATTGGTTTGGCTGCCGCCTTGTTCAT
>JAABRN010000391.1 GCA_011390855.1 Hydrogenophaga sp.
TGATGCGCATCAGGCTGGTCTTGCCGGCCTGCGTGGCGCCCAGCAGCACCGTGACGGCGCCCGGCACCAGGGTGAGGCTTTGGGGGTAGAGGTGGACAGAAGGCCCGACGGTCTTGCCCACTTGCTCCAGAGAAAGCTGCATTCGAATCCCAGTGTGAAAAAACGCACATCGAGAACCGATATGCCGTTTCGTTTTGCCGATTTTATTGTTCGTTTATGTTCTTTTCGATTCGGTATTTACCCTGAGGTCGGTGAATTTGTTTTCCGTTATGTTCGAGCTGTCTTTTTTTTCCCCCCATCGAATGAACCTGAATCCGCGCCACACGCAGCTGCTCGAAGAGGTGCGCGCCAGCGGCCCACAAACCATTGAAGCCCTGGCCGACCGCTTTGGCGTGACCTTGCAAACCGTGCGCCGCGACGTGCAACGGCTGGCCGAAGCCGGTCTGCTGTCGCGCTTTCATGGCGGCGTGCGCCTGCCCGGCTCCACCACGGAGAACATCGCCTACCGCCAGCGCCAGCGCATGTCTTCAGACGCCAAGACCCGGATTGCACGAGCGGTGGCGCAGCGGGTGCCCAACGGCTGCTCGCTGATCATGAACATCGGCACCACGATCGAGGCGGTGGCTCACGAACTGCGCCACCACCGCGGCTTGCGGGTGATCACCAACAACCTGCATATCGCATCGCTGATGAGCACCCACCCGGACTGCGAGGTGATCGTGGCCGGGGGCCAGGTGCGCAGCACCGACCAGGGCATCGTGGGAGAGGCCACCGTGGATTTCATGCGCCAGTTCAAGGTCGACATCGGCCTGATCGGCATCAGTGGCATCGAAGGCGATGGCACGTTGCGCGACTTCGACTACCGGGAAGTGAAAGTGGCGCGCACCATCGTTGAACAATCGCGCGAGGTGTGGCTGGCGGCCGACCACAGCAAATTCAACCGACCCGCCATGGTGGAACTGGCTCGACTGGACGACATCGATGTGCTGTTCACCGACCAGCCACCACCTCCTCCGTTTGATGAGCTGATGGCGTTGGGTGATGTGGAATGCGTGCTGTGTGGCGCAGACCCTGACGTTCACTGAACCTTATTTTTCTGAAAGCCGAGATGACCTACCTGTTGGCCCTGGACCAGGGCACCTCCAGCTCCCGCACCATCGTGTTTGACCGCGAAGGCCGCGTCGTGACCATGGCGCAGCGCGAGTTTCCGCAGATCTACCCCCAGCCCGGCTGGGTGGAACACAACCCGATGGATCTCTGGCAAACCCAACTGGCCACGGCCCGCGAAGCCTTGAAACAGGCGGGGCTACGGGCCGATCAGATCCACGCCGTGGGTATCACCAACCAGCGCGAGACCACACTGGTATGGAACCGCAAGACGGGCGAGCCGGTGTACAACGCCATCGTCTGGCAGGACAGACGGGCCGAAGCCACTTGCGCGGCGCTGCGCGATCAAGGCTCTTCGGACATGGTGCTGCAGAAAACCGGACTGCGCATCGACGCCTATTTTTCAGGCACCAAGCTGAAGTGGATCCTCGACAACGTCCCCGGCGCACGCGCGCAAGCCGAGCGGGGCGAGCTGGCCTTTGGTACCGTGGACAGCTGGCTGATATGGCAACTCACCGGCGGCGCGCGCCATGTCACCGACATCAGCAACGCCTCGCGCACCATGCTGTTCAACGTGCACACGCGCCAATGGGACGACGACCTGCTGGCGATGCTGGGCGTGCCAGCCAGCCTGATGCCAGAGGCACTGCCGTCGAGCGCGCATTTTGGTCAGATGGGCGCCGAGTGGCTGGGAGCGCCGCTGGAGATTGCCGGCGTGGGGGGCGACCAGCAGAGCGCCTTGTTCGGGCAGGCCTGCTTTTACGCCGGCATGGCCAAGAACACCTATGGCACGGGCTGCTTCATGTTGATGCACACCGGTGAGCGGTTCCAGACCAGCCAGAACGGGTTGATCACCACCGCCACGGCGCAGCCGCCAGGCACGCCGCAGTACGCCCTGGAGGGCAGCGTGTTCATCGGCGGCGCGGTGGTGCAGTGGCTGCGCGACGGGCTGCGTGCGATCGAGTCCAGCAGCGAAGTGCAGGCGTTGGCGGAGAGCGTGCCGGACGCGGGCGGTGTGGTGCTGGTGCCGGCCTTCACCGGCCTGGGTGCGCCCTACTGGCAACCCGACTCGCGTGGCAGCATCACCGGCCTCACACGCGGCACCACCATGGCGCACATCGCGCGCGCGGCGCTGGAGAGCATCGCCTTCCAGAGCGCCGCCCTGCTGGACGCCATGAGCCGCGACGCGGTGTCCGCAGGCGGCGTTCCGGTGAGCGAACTGCGTGTGGACGGCGGCGCCTGCGTGAACGACCTGTTGATGCAGTTCCAGGCGGATCTGCTCGGCATACCCGTGGTGCGCCCGGCGGTGATCGAGACCACCGCCCTGGGCGCGGCCTACCTGGCTGGCCTGCACACCGGGTTGTATGCCGGGCTGGAAGAGTTGTCGGGCCAGTGGAAGGCCGAACGGACTTTCCATCCCACGCTGTCGCGTGAAAGAGCGGAAGAGAAGATGGCGAAGTGGGAGCATGCTGTCAGGATGACGGTGGCGGGGTAAAGGGCTACCCCCCGCGCCGCTTCGCGTCACCCCCCTGGAAGGGGGGCGGCACCTTGGCCCGGCAAAGCCGGATCCTCGGTGCCCTTGGAAAATTCACTTCGCTCCGGACGCATCGTCCCGTTTCGGTCGATCCTCGCCGTGTGTTTTTTCCTCGGGCGACAATCGCGGGATGAAT
>JAABRN010000392.1 GCA_011390855.1 Hydrogenophaga sp.
TGGGCAACGAGGGCGATCTTCATTTGTCAGCGGTGTAGCGTGGGGGCTTAAAGACCGCAGCGCAGGGCCGCCCCAAGCAAGGTCAGCCCCCTCGGGGGCAGCGACCCGCGAAGCGGCGGAGCGTGGGGGTCAATCAGCCTCCATGGCTTTGGCCATGGTTTTGCCCAGTTCCACACCCCACTGGTCGTACGCGTTGATGCGCCAGATGGCTGCCTGGGTGAACACCTTGTGTTCGTACAAGGCGATGAGCGCGCCCAGACGCTGGGGATCGAGGCGGTCGATCCAGAGGATGTTGCTGGGGATGTTGCCTTCGAAGCTGCGGTGGCCGGCCATGGCCGTGGCCTGCGCCTCGCTCATGCCGCTTTGGACCAGCAACTGGTGCGTGTCTTCCAGGCTGCGGCCTTCAGCCATGGCCTGGGCCTGGGCCCGCAGGTTGAGATTGACCACGCCGTGGTGGGTGGCGGCCAGGGGCAGAGGCGTGTCTTCGCTCTGCACGCCGATGAAGTCCACCGGTACGCTGTGTCGGCCCTGATGGATGAGCTGAAAGTAGGCGTGTTGCCCGTCAATGCCGAGCCCGCCCCAGACGATGGGGCCGGTGTCGATACCGGTGGCACTGCCATCGATGTGCGTGCGCTTGCCGTTGGACTCCATGTCCATCTGCTGCACGAACGGTGTGAACCGCACCAGCCGCGATGCGTAGGGCACGATGAGCTGGGTGGGCATCTGCAGGAAATTTCGGTTCCAGATGCCGTGCAGGGCCATCTGCACTGGCAGGTTTTGTGCCAGCGGGGCGGTGCAGAAGTGCTCGTCCACTTCGCGCGCACCAGCCAGAAAGGCGCGGAAGTTTTGCGGGCCGATGGCGATGGCCAAGGGCAGGCCGAGCGCCGACCAGACCGAGTAGCGCCCGCCCACCCAGTCCCAGAACAGGAAGGTTCGCTCAGCAGGGTAGCCGAGCTTGGCAGACTGCGCCGGGCTGGCCGTGATGGCGACCAGGTGCTTGCGCAACTGCTCAGGCGGACAGCCGCTGTCGGTCAGCCATTGCTGGGCGCTGGCCGCGTTGGTAAGGGTTTCTTGTGTGGTGAAGGTTTTGCTGGAGACCACGAGCAGGGTGCGCTTGGCATCGAGGCCGCGCAGCGCACTCCACAGTGCCCATGCGTCGGGGTTGGAGACGTAGTGCACGCGAATGCCGGGCACGGCAGGGGCAGCCAGGTGGGCGAGCGCTTCGGTGGCCATGCGCGGCCCCAGGTCGGAGCCGCCGATGCCGATGTTGACCACGTCGGTGATGGTGTCGCCAGCGTAGCCCTGGACTGCGCCAGCGGCAAGCGCTTCAGCGAAGTCGCACACGCGCGCCAGTTCACGCTGCACATCGGCCTGCACTTCGCTGCCCCAGGGGCCGGTGTGCATCGGATCGCCACGCAGGGCCACATGCAGCACCGGGCGATCTTCGGTGAGGTTGATGGCGTCGCCCCGGAACATGGCCTCGCGCTGGGCGCCCACCTGGGCCTGTTCGGCCAGGTCGAGCAGCGCAGCTTCAATGGCCGGTGACACGCGCTGCCGGCTGGCGTCCAGCGTGATGCCGGCGACCGCATGGGTCATGCGTTGGGTGCGCAGGTTGTCTGTTTGCAGCACCTCGCGCAAATGGGGTTGCGGGGACTTGGCCAGGGTGGCCAGTTGCGACCAGGCGGGAAGGCTGAGCGGCGAGGTGTGCAGGTCGGTCATGGGTGGACGTTGGGCTGGGTTGCGCCCTGTACCGGTCGGAGGGCGGGTGTGGCGGGTAAGGCGGGTGATTTCACAGGCTTCCATCTTGGCACAGGCGTTGCCTGCGCAAACGCATGCCAGAAGCGGTTTTTCCTTGGTGAGGGGTATGAATCCGGTTCAAAAAAGGTCAGAAAGCGTTGGCCAGGGCAGTGGCTTCACGTGCCAGGCGCGTGATGAGCGCCCAGTCGCCACGGGCGAGTGCGTCTGCCGGGGTGAGCCAGCTGCCACCGGCCATGGCCACGTTGGGCAGTTTGAGAAAGTCTTTCAGATTGTCTGGGCTCACGCCACCGGTGGGGCAGAACTTGACATCGGGAATGGGCGCGCCCAGCGCCTTGAGCATGCCCATGCCGCCGGCCTGCTGGGCCGGAAACAGCTTCATGAGGCTGAAGCCCTGCTCGCGGCGGTGCATCACTTCACCGGGGGTCATCACGCCGGGGATGAAAGGCAGCTTGGCGCCCTTGACGGCTTCGACCAGTGCGTCGGTGCAGCCGGGCGAGAGGGCGAAGGTCGCGCCAGCGTCAATGACCCGCTGAACTTCTGCCACACGGGTCACGGTGCCAGCCCCTGTGTGCATTTGTGGAACGGCTTTGGCCACGGCTTCAATGGACGCGAGCGCGGCGTCAGAACGCAAGGTGATCTCCATCACGTCGATGCCACCCTCGAGCAGGGCATGGGCAAGCGGCACGGCATGGGCCGGGTCGGTCAGCACGATGACGGGCACGACGCGGGAGGTGAAGGCGGGGCGGGTAAAACAGGTGGTGGTCATGGTGGAGTCCAGTTCCAGTTCAAGGGCGGTCACCAAACAGAGGTGAGGCCCCCGATTCGGCGGTGCTCGCGTGTGCACGAAACAGACCAAACAGTTCACGGCCGGTGCCGTGGGCGTTGTGGCTGAGATCAGGGTGGACCACGCTGCGCGCAGCCAGCGTGGCGTCGTTCACCTCCAGCTCCAGCACGCCGCGTTCACAGTCCAGCGTGATCCAGTCGCCGTCCTGCACCTTGGCAATCGGGCCGTCCGCCAG
>JAABRN010000393.1 GCA_011390855.1 Hydrogenophaga sp.
GGCTTGTCGTCCAGATGGGCAGCCAGTGCGGCCAGGGTCGGGAAGCGGAAGATATCGGTGATGCTGATCTTGGTGCTGCTGAGCGCCTGCTTGATCTCGCGGTGGGCCTGGACCGCCAGCAGCGAATGCCCGCCGAGTGCGAAAAAATTGTCTTTGGCACCTATCTGCGGCACACCCAGCACGCGCGACCAGATCTCAGCGATCTTCTGTTCGATTTCGTTCTCGGGAGCCACGAACACCTCGGTGCGTTCGCGTAACGTGTTCTGTGTCGGGGCGGGCAACGCTTTGCGGTCGACTTTGCGGTTGGGCGTGAGCGGAAACTCGTCGACCGTCACGAAGTGTGCGGGCACCATATGTTCGGGCAGGCGCGTGGCGGCCCATTCGCGCAGGCGCTCCGTCGACAGGCCTGCATCGGCACGCAGGTAGGCCACCAGGCGCACGTCGCCCGGCTGGTCTTCGCGGGCCACCACCACGGCCTGGCGCACGCTGGCGGCCGATTCGAGCACGGCCTCGATTTCGCCAAGCTCGATGCGGTAGCCGCGTATCTTGACCTGGAAGTCGGCCCGGCCCAGGAAGTCGATGCGGCCGTCCGGGCGCCAGCGAGCCAGATCACCGGTGCGGTACATGCGGGCACCACCGGGTGCGGCGCACTCGGTGCGCACGAAGGGGTCGGAGGGGAAGCGCTCGGCGGTGAGGTCGTCGCGCTGCCAGTAGCCGCGCGTGACGCCGTCGCCACCGATGTAGAGCTCACCGGGCACGCCCACCGGCACGGGCTGCTGGTGGTCGTCGAGCACGTACATCTGGGTGTTGGCAATCGGCCGGCCGATGTTGACCACCGCCTCACCCGCGCTGGCGGTTTCGGTGGACGACCAGATGGTGGTTTCGGTGGGACCGTACATGTTTTCGATGGACGCTTTGGTGACCTGCCCCAGCTCTGCCACCAGGGTGCCAGGCAGCGCCTCGCCACCGATCATGAGATGCTGCACCTTGGACAGCGCCGACTTGGCTTCGTCGTTCATGGCGATCATGCGGGCCATGCTGGGCGTGCATTGCAGGTGGGTGACGCCGTGGCGCACGATCTGCGCAGCGATGGAGAAGTCATCGTCAGGCACCGCCGTGGCCTGGTTCGAACGGCGCAGCACTTCGGCCAGCGGGTACAGGCCTTCCATGACCTTCTCTGTGGGAATCCCATAGTCGATCAGGCAGGCGACTTCGGCCACACCAATGGCCTTGAGTTCTTCCACCCGTTGCAGGCAATCGTCCACCGTGCCGAACAGGCCGGAGTCCTCGAAGTAGCGCAAGAAGGCAAAGTCCAGAATGCCTTCCAGCTCTTCGTCGGTCAGCGATCGCAGGTCGAGGTCAAACGGGTTGTTCACGCCCGCAGGCTTCTTGAAGGCGGGGAAAGCCCAGGCGTACTGCTTGATCAGGCCAGCGGCACTGCGCAGGTAGTCCTTCATCGGCCCGCGGGCCGTTTCACGCGCTTGCTCGCGGTCGCGTGCCACATAGGTGTGCAGCATCAAGGTGACCTTGAACTGCGCCGGGTCGTGACCGGCGTTGCGCAGCGCCTCGTGGTAGATCTTGATCTTGGTGCCCACTTCTTCGACGGTCTGGCCCAGCAGGTGGGTGAGCACGTGGGCACCGATGGCGCCGGCTTCCTTCCAGGTTTCGGGGTTGCCGGCGGTCGTGACCCAGACCGACAGCTCCCTGGACACCGGGCGCGGCTGGGTGACCACGTTGAAAGGTTCGCCACTGGCAGTGGGGAACGGCACCGCCTCACCCCGCCAGAGGCGGCGCAATTGTTCGATGGTCTCGAACATCGCCTTCTTGTTGTTCGGCGGCGTGTTCTGCGGTCGCAACACGAAGTCGTCTGGCTGCCAGCCAGAAGCGATGGCCAGGCCGGCGCGGCCATTGGTGAGGTTGTCGATGACAGCCCACTCTTCTGCAATGCGCGCCGGGTGGTGCAAAGGTCCCACGCAACTGCCCGCGCGCACGCCGATGTTCCTGGTCACCGCCGCCACCGCCGCGCCCGTGACCGAGGGGTTGGGGTACGGCCCGCCGAACGCGTGGAAGTGGCGCTCGGGCGTCCACACCGCGCAGAAACCGTGGTTGTCGGCGAACTTGGCGCCTTCAAGCAGCAACTCGTATTTCTTCGGGCCAGCGCCGTCGTCGTTGCCCCAGTAATAGAGGCTGAAGTCCATCTTCTGGGCCGATATCGGCAACTGGCCGCTGGAAACAAGCGCGCGGTTCTCGTCGCTGCTGAGGACCAGCTTGAAGCCGCGTGCCAGCGTGTAGAACAGCTCCAGCACCGAAATGTCGAAAGACAGGCTGGTGACGGCCAGCCACACCCCAGGCGGGTCGTGGCGGATGCGGTCGTCCATGCCACGGAAGAAGTTGGCCACGTTGCGGTGCTCCACCATCACGCCCTTGGGCCGGCCAGTGGAGCCCGATGTGTAGATCATGTAGGCGATGTCGGACGGCTGCACACCGCTGTCCGGGTTGGTGTCGGGCTGGGTGCCGATCTCTGTGTCCTCGTCGATCACCAGCACCTGCGCCTGGTGCGCGGGCAGGCTGGCTACCAGGGCCGACGCGGCCACGATCACTGGTGCGCCGCTGTCTTCGATGTAGAGCGCCACACGGTCGGCCGGGTAGGCAGGGTCCAGTGGCACATAGGCGCCACCGGCCTTCTGGATGGCGAGCGCACCGACCAGCAGTTCCAGCGAGCGCGGCGTGTACAGGCCCACCAGGGTGCCCGGTTGCACACCCATGCCTTGTAGG
>JAABRN010000394.1 GCA_011390855.1 Hydrogenophaga sp.
TAGAAGCCAAAGGGGTCGCTTGGCAAGACGTGGAAAGTGCCTTCCACCACCACGGCGCCGAGGCTGTACTTCACAGGCACCTTGGTGCGCACCTCCACCATGCTTTCGGGCCCGCCAGGGGTGCAGAAGGAACAGGTGAGCGGCACCGACGACAGCAGAAAATGGCGCTGCACTTCACCTGGGTCCAGCGGCATCATGAAGCCCTGAAGCCGCTGCGTTTTCAGGTTGAGTGCCTTCACGCCCGCCGAGTACACCGGCACGATGCGTTTGTTCTCAATGCGCGTGGTCACATCGGTCAGCAGCGACCACGCCAGCACGTCGTCGCGTTTGGGCAGTGGCGCGAAGGGACTGAGCGGGCTGTGAACGCCGGCACCTTCGCCACTGGGCAGAACGCTGCCATGTCCCGGCGCGCCAGGCGCCTGGTCTGCTGGTGGCAATGGCGGGCTCAGGGTCTGAGCCCATGCACCCCCCACCAAGGCACCTCCCAGACACAGCAGCGACAGGTGGCGGCGAGACGAACATAGCTTAAGAGAAGGCAGACAGAGCATCAGAGTGAATTCAATGTGCGTGACGCATGCCACAGTATTTACCCAAGGCCAGACCTTTGCAAGCGGCCTGAAGTTCCGCCGTACAGACCTTTTCGCCCTTGCCGGCCTCCAGACACTTGGCCGCGCCTTCGTGGGCGGCGGCCATGGCGCGGTGGCGCTGAATGTCTTCCTTCACTTCTTTCTCGGAATGCTGGGCCATGGCCACAGATGCGAGCAAGGCGGCGGAAAGAATCAGGAGTGCTTTTTTCATGGCGTGGACCTCGAATTCAGGAGTTGAGTGACCTCGATGCGGTAGACGCTGGCAACCGGCAGGCACGCTGCCACCACCGCCACCCCCAGGGCCAGCACCGGTACCCACCACTCGGCAGAAACCCATTGCCAGCCCGAGATGGACAGCGACTGACTGTCCACCAACCACTGGCCGATCAGGGCCACCAGGCCATGAGCCGCCAACAGACCCATTGCGCAGGCCAGCGCCGCCAGCCAGAGCGCTTCAAGCAACAGCAGCAGAGCCACGCGCTGTGGCGGTGCACCCAGCATGCGCAGCATGGCCAGATCGTCGCGGCGCTCGCGCACCGCGTTCCACAACGCAATGAACACCGACAAGCCCGCCACCGCAAGCAATACCGCCGCCAACGCACGCAAGGCCTGCGTACCGACGCCCACCATGTGGAGCAGGCGGGTGATTTCAATCGCGGGCGCGGCAGCCTGCATGGAAGTGGACTGGTTCACAAACCGCGGAAAACTCGCTGCGGCCAGCGGCGTGTTGTAGCTGAGCAGGGCCAGCGTGATTTCACGGTCAGCCGCCAGTGCCTCGGCCAACTCGGCCTTTTCTGCCTCGCTCATGCCGTCGCCTGCGTGCATGTCGTCGTGTACCCGCCACACCGATTCTGTGGCGGTGAGGATCAGCCTGTCCAACACGCAACCACACGGCGCCAACACCCCGGTCACGAAGTACGGCGTCGCGTCGTGCACCGCACCGCCGGTACCCAGTCCGTGCGCGCCCTCAAAGGCCTGACCCAGTTTCAAACCCGTGTGCGCAGCCACCTGGGCACCCAGCACCGCCTGCATGGGCGCATCCCACAGCGCACCCTGCGCCAATTTCGCTTCGTAGTGCGCCACATAAGCCTGCGTGGTGCCCACGATGCGGTAGCCCTGCAGGTTGTCGCCCAGGCTCAGGGGGATCAGCCGAGCCACTTGCGGATGCTGGGCGAGCTGTTCAACCTCGGCCAGAGGAATATTGCCAGGCGGCACGTCGATGTGGAACACCCCTGACAGGATGAGCTGCATGGGGCTGCCCTTGGCGCCAACCACCACGTCAATCCCGGCCAGGTCGCGCTCAAACGCCCGCTCGGCCCGGTCTTGCACGATGATGACAAAGGCCATGGAGGCCAGACCCAGGGACAGCAGAACCAGGTTCAGGGTGGTGGCGAGTGGACGTGCCCAGAGGTAGCGCCAGGAGAGACTGAACACGTTCACGCGTGTGCCCCATGACCCAGCGGCTCAAAAGGCAGTTCCTGTGCCTGTGGCAAGGCCTGCCTCACCCTCGCGTCGTGCGTGGCGATCACCAGCGTGGCGCCAGAGGCCTGGGCCGCCTGCGTCAGCAAAGCCAGTGCCGCGTGACACGCAGCGTCGTCCAGGCTGGCCGTGGGTTCATCGACCAGAAGGACACGAGGCTGCAGCAGCACGGCACGCGCCAGCGCCACGCGCTGTGCCTGTCCGCCTGAGAGCTGGTATGGACGCCTCCCGGCCAGTTCGGTCAGATCAAGCACCGTCAGCGCACGCCGAATGGCTTCTTTGTCCACCCTCACACCGGCCGCAAAATAGGCCAGCGCCAGGTTGTCGTACACCGAGAGGGCGCTGCTCAAGTGCAGCTTTTGCGGCAGAAAGCCCACATGCTGCGCACGCCAGCGGTCGCGCTGACCAGAGGGCAGAACGCCCACTGACTGTTCTGCCACCACCACCTCCCCGGCTTCGGGCGTGAGCAGCCCGGCCGCCAGCGCCAGCCAGGTGGATTTGCCGCTGCCCGAAGCCCCGCGCAAAAGCAGCACTCCCCCCTGCGACACCACCACATCATGGAAGCGAAGCGGTGCGTGGCCCGGGTAAGCGAACCGCAAGCCGCGAGTCTGAATCACGAACGGGATTCCTGTTTCGCCGCTGGCTCCACGCAGGAGGCACAAGTGCCATGGATGGCCAGATCGACGCGCGCGCCGGTGTGCCCCATCT
>JAABRN010000395.1 GCA_011390855.1 Hydrogenophaga sp.
AGCAGGTGCTGGCTGGCAGCGCCCGCTTTGAGGTGCTGGCGCGTGAGCACAGTGCCGATGGCTCCGCCGCAGCAGGCGGCGACCTCGGCTGGGCGCGCCCGGGCATGTTTGTGCCCGAGTTCGAAGAAGCCATGAACGCGCTGGCGCCCGGGGCCATTTCTCAGCCTCTGGTGTCCCGCTTTGGTGTGCACATCATCCAGGTGCTGGAGCGCCGCGAGGCGCAGTTGAGCCCGCGCGAGCAACGCGATGTGGCACGCAACATCCTGCGCCAGCGCAACGCCGAACGCGATTACCTGCAATGGGCGGAGGAAGTGCGCGGCCGCGCCTACGTGGAATACCGCGAGCCGCCGCAGTGAGTTCCCCACACCGGGCCCCACACCGCGCCCGCAAGCGCTTCGGGCAGCACTTTCTGTCCGATCAGGGCATCATCGAGGCGATCGTTCAGGAGATTGCGCCCGCACCCGGGCAGCACATGGTGGAAATCGGCCCGGGGCTGGCTGCACTCACCCAACCGCTGGTGGAACGGCTGGGCCGACTCACTGTCATCGAACTTGACCGCGATCTGGCGGCGCGGCTTAGGGAGCACCCGCAACTGGAGGTGATCGAGTCGGACGTGCTCAAGGTGGACTTCCGGGCACTGGCCCAGCGGGCTGGTGGCACCAGCACTGGTGGCGGGCGTGGTGGTGCTGGGGGTCAGGGGCTGCGCGTGGTGGGCAACCTGCCCTACAACATCTCCACACCCATCCTCTTCCATCTGCTGAATGCAGCCGATGCGATTGCAGACCAGCACTTCATGCTGCAGAAGGAAGTGATAGACCGCATGGTGGCGGCGCCTTGCTGCGCCGACTATGGCCGCCTGAGCGTGATGCTGCAGTGGCGTTATGCCATGGAGAGCGTTCTTTTCGTGCCGCCAGAGAGCTTCGAGCCACCCCCTCGCGTGGACAGTGCCGTGGTGCGTATGGTGCCTCATGCCCAACCAGCACCGGTGGATTTCAGCCTGCTGGAAACCCTGGTGCAGGTGGCCTTCTCACAACGGCGCAAGCTACTGCGGCACAGCCTGGGCCGCTGGCTGGAGGAGCGCCGCTACGGTGGCAACTTCGCCCTGCAACGGCGGGCCGAGGAAGTGCCAGTGGGTGAATACGTGGCCCTGGCGCAGGAACTTCGGGCCTGAACCCAGAGCTAGGGCTCAGACCCTCAGGTTCTTCAGGCTGCAGTCAGCCAGTAACCCGCGTTGAAAGGGCTGCTCATGCGCAGCGCCTGGGGGCTCACGTCCACCAGCTTGTCCGTCAGGATGGGCTCATCGGTGGCCACCTGCAGGTCGGCGGCCTTGGGTGCACGAGCTACCGAGAATGAATAGAAACAGCGGAATGGCACCTTGCGATCGGCCCAGAAATCGGCCACATCGCGGAAGATATCCAGCAACTGCTCGCGCGCTTCCTTGTCGAACTTGGGGCTCGTGGGAATGTGCTCCAGCACCACGATGAAACCGGTCTGTGGACCCGACTTGTGCACCACATCGGTCATGTTGTCGTAGAGCGCGTCGAAATTCTTGCCAAAGGTGGAGGGCAGCGTGTACTGCTGACCAATGAGGTCGAGCACATCCTGCTTGTTCTGTGCCGAAGCCAGGTTGGCGTAGAGAAAGTGGTGACCCAGCTGCACAGCGGCAGCCTCCAGTTCCTTCACCGTGTAGGCACGGATCGATTGAACGATATTGTTGCGAACAGTACGAAGTGGCGTGTCCATCTCCGTCTCACTTTCCAAGAACTAAGTTGACAAAAATTGACCGGTCGATCCGAATTCGGGCCAGTTCCCTGCGCCGCTGCAACTACTGCAGGATGCGCCTGAAACTGGCGTAGTGGTCAGAGGTGTAATAGCAGGTTTCCGGCAAGCTGGGCTGTGCGCCACCGCACACAATGCGCCGCGCGCCCCGGTGTGACAGTCCCGGCGTGGGAACGGTGTACTCCCGGTAATACCCTCTCGGGTGACCGGGCAACAACCGCTCGCGGTTGAAGAACACCGTACCGTCCTTGTCGTAGCGAAATGGCCCACCTTGGTAGATGAGACGCAATACGTCCTGGCCTTGTGGCGGTAGCTGGGCTACGGCGATCGTGGCCGGGTCGACGGCGCGGACCTCTGTGGTCCCCGACGACAGCGCTGGGTTGACTCCCTGGCGCGCTCCTGTTTCCCCCTCGGCCTCCTGACCCGGCTGGAAAAAAGCCGCTGCAAGGGATGCAGCTGCTATTGCCAGCAAAGTCAGTGCTTTGGGCCAGGAACTTGCGCGAAACATGCCCAAATTGCTTCCTGTTGCCAGCTTCCTGCTGCTCAAACCTGAGCTTCCCTCACGCTTCTGGAGCGCTAAAAACCGAAGGTCTGCAGCCGTTGTAGCGGTGCAGACCCTGACATCAGCCTACCGATCGCGATTCGGGTTTACCCTGAACTCCAAGGCCGTAAGTGTGCACCAGCGGGGTGAAAAATGCAAGCCATTTTGGCCGTTTCCCCATAGGGCAGAGGGTATGCAAAGGTAAGCTCAGGCGTCGGCCTCGGCGTTGGCTTCGCCTACCGTGAGCGCTGTCATGTTGACAATGCGCCGCACGGTGGCACTCGCCGTGAGGATGTGCACCGGCTGCGCCACACCCAGCAGCATGGGGCCAATGGCAATGCCGCCGCCCGCCGCCGTTTTCAGCAGGTTGTAGGCAATGTTGGCCGCGTCGATGTTGGGCAGCACCAGCAGGTTGGCGTCGCCCACCAGGGTGCTGTGGGGCATGAGGCGGG
>JAABRN010000396.1 GCA_011390855.1 Hydrogenophaga sp.
ACCTGCCCCTGGCGGCGCAAAGTGTGGCGCAGATGGTGGACACCGTGCTGGCCATGCCCGAAGGCACGCGGCTGATGATCGTGGCGCCAGTGGCGCGAGAAAAGAAGGGCGAGTTCGTCGACCTGTTTGCCGACATGCAGGCCCAGGGCTACGTGCGGTTCCGTATCAATGGGGAGGTGCTGGAATTTGATGCATTGCCCGCCTTGAAGAAGACAGAGAAACACAACATCGACGTGGTGATCGATCGCATCAAAGTACGGGCCGATAGTGAAGAAGAAGGCGCCAACCCGCTGAGACAACGTCTGGCCGAGAGTTTTGAGGCTGCATTGCGTCTGGCCGACGGCAAGGCCCTGGCGGTGGACATGGACAGCGGCGTCGAACACGGCTTTTCGGCCAAGTTCGCTTGTCCCGTGTGCAGCTACACCGTGGGCGAACTGGAACCGCGGCTGTTTTCTTTCAACTCGCCCATGGGCGCCTGCCCCACCTGCGACGGCCTGGGCCACACCGACTTCTTCGATCCGGCACGGGTGGTGGCATTCCCCACCCTGAGCCTGGCCAGCGGCGCCATCAAAGGCTGGGACCGGCGCAACGGCTACTACTTCGCCTTGATCGAAAGCCTGGCCACGCACTACAGGTTCGACGCCGAAGCCCCGTGGGACAGCCTGGGCGAAGCGGTGCAGCAGGCGGTGCTGTACGGCTCAGGCGAGGAAGAAATCAAGTTCAGCTATGCACTGGAGTCGGGCGCCAGAGCCGGCAAACGCATCACCAAGAAGCACCCCTTCGAAGGCATCATCCACAACTTCGAACGCCGCTACCGCGAGACCGACAGCGCAGCGGTGCGCGAGGAATTGTCACGCTACCGCGCCGTGCAACCCTGCCCGGACTGTGGCGGATCGCGCCTGCGCAAGGAAGCCCGCCACGTCTTCGTGGGTGAAGGCGAGCAGAAGCAGCCCATCTACAAGATCAGCCACATCACTTTGGGCGAATCACTCGCCTACTTCCAGCGCCTCGAACTGCACGGATCCAAAGGTGACATCGCCGCGCGCGTGATCAACGAGATCCGCCAGCGCCTGAAATTCCTCAATGACGTGGGCCTGAACTACCTCAGCCTGGACCGCAGCGCCGACACGCTCAGCGGCGGCGAGGCGCAGCGCATCCGCCTGGCCAGCCAGATCGGCAGCGGCCTGACCGGTGTGATGTATGTGCTGGACGAACCCAGCATCGGCCTGCACCAGCGCGACAACGACCGGTTGATTGCCACCCTGCAGCACCTGCGCGACCTGGGCAACACGGTGCTGGTGGTGGAACACGACGAAGACATGATCCGCACCGCCGACCATGTGATCGACATGGGACCCGGTGCGGGCGTGCACGGTGGCCGCGTGATGGCGCAAGGCAGCTGCGAGCAGGTGATGTCCACCGCCGACTCGCTCACTGGCCAGTACCTCAGCGGCACGCGCTCCATCGCCGTGCCCACGCATCGCACCCCGTGGCTCCCGGTGAACAAGGCGGCCGCCGAGGCCAAGGCCGCGCAGATCAAGTCGCGCTTCCCCCCCCGCCCCGCCGCCGGGCCGCCCCAAGGCGGGCCAGCCCCCTTGGGGGGCAGCGACCCGCGCAGCGGTGGAGCGTGGGGGCCCATGAGCCCGGCGGCTGAGCGCCGCAGCGCGCGCGAAGCGGCCCACATAGCCACTTTGGGGGATTTGCAGGAAATTCGCGTGGTCAATGCCAGCGGTCACAACCTCAAGGGCGTGAGCGTGGCGTTCCCGGTGGGTCTGCTCACCTGCGTGACCGGCGTATCAGGATCGGGCAAATCCACCCTGGTGAACGACACACTGTATGCCGCCGTGTCGCGCACGCTGTACCGCTCGCACGAAGAACCAGCTGAGCACGAAGCCATTGAAGGTATCGAACACTTCGACAAGGTCATCAACGTCGACCAGTCGCCGATCGGCCGCACACCGCGCAGCAACCCAGCCACTTACACCGGCCTGTTCACCGGTATCCGCGAACTCATGGCCGAAATGTCCACCGCGAAAGAGCGCGGCTACGGCCCGGGCCGATTCAGCTTCAATGTGGCCGGTGGCCGCTGCGAGGCCTGCCAGGGCGACGGCGTGGTCAAGGTGGAGATGCACTTTCTGCCCGATGTGTACGTGCCTTGCGAGGTCTGCAGCGGCCAGCGCTACAACCGCGAAACGCTGGACGTGCAGTACAAAGGGAAGAACATTGCGCAGATTCTGGACATGACGGTGGAGCAGGCCCATGCCTTCTTCGGCGCCGTGCCTACCCTGCACCGCAAGCTGCAGACGCTGCTGGATGTGGGACTGAGCTACATCCAGCTCGGCCAGAGCGCAACCACGCTATCAGGCGGCGAAGCCCAGCGCGTGAAGCTGGCGCTGGAACTGAGCAAGCGCGACACCGGCCGCACCCTCTACATCCTCGACGAACCCACCACCGGCCTGCACTTTGCCGACATTGAGTTGTTGCTGAGAGTACTGCACCAGCTGCGCGACGCAGGCAACACCATCGTGGTGATCGAACACAACCTCGACGTCATCAAGACAGCCGACTGGGTGATCGACATGGGACCCGAAGGCGGCGCTGGCGGGGGCACCGTGGTGGCCACAGGCACCCCGGAACAGGTGGCCGCGGAGCCCGCCAGTCACACCGGCCACTATCTGCAGCGGCTGTTGAAACGCTGAGGGCTGACGAAGCACCCCCGCCGCGCTTCGCGCAGCGAGCAAGCAACGGGTGTGGGCCTACTGCCTTCGATTG
>JAABRN010000397.1 GCA_011390855.1 Hydrogenophaga sp.
CAAAGCCGCGGTACTCGATGGCGTCGTACACCCGGCCCAGCACGCGGGCCGTGTCCTTGATCGATTCCTTGTGGCCGATGTGGCTGCCCGACGGGCCGAGGTAGGTGACCGTAGCGCCCTGGTCGTGCGCCGCGACCTCGAAGCCGGTGCGTGTGCGCGTGGAATCTTTCTCAAAGATCAGGGCGATCTCCATGCCCTTGAGCCTGGGCTGCTCGGTGCCAGCATACTTCGCGGCCTTGAGGTCCACCGCGAGCTTGAGCAGGAAGCTGATTTCAGCCGCCGAGTAGTCGCGCAGGGTCAGCAGACTTCGGTTCTTGAGATTGAAACTCATCCATTTTTCCCGGTTCGTTCTTTAGGACAATCAGGTCGCGAGGGCTTCGCGCCAGAGCGGACAGGTCATGCAATGGCCACCGCCCCGTCCGCGACCCAACTCACTGCCACGGATGGTGATGACCTCGATACCGGCCTTGCGCAGCTGGGTGTTGGTGTGGGTGTTGCGGTCGTAGCCGATCACCACACCCGGCTCCAGTGCAATCACGTTGTTGCCGTCGTCCCACTGTTCACGCGCCTGCTCGTAGCTGTCGCCCCCGGTGGGAATCACGCGCAGCTGCTTGAGCCCCAGGCAGTTTGCGACCACGTCGAACAGCGGCTTTTCCTCGCGCCGGAATTCGATGCCACCCTTGTCCTTCGGATAAAGGCTGTAGCAGACGATCTGTGCCGCGACCTCCACGAAGCTGGTGACGGTATCGCGGTCACAGAAGGAGAACACGGTGTCCAAGTGCATGGCCGAGCGCGATTGCGGCATCTGGCAGGCCACCACACGTGTGGCAGCCCCCGCCTTGAACAGCGCCTGCGCCAGCTGGCCCACCGCCTGCGGCGTGCTGCGCTCGCCCATGCCGACCAGTACCACACCATTGCCGATGGGCATGATGTCGCCACCCTCCAGCGTGGCTGGTCCGTGGTCCACATCGGGGTCGCCCCACCAGACGGCGAAGTCGGCTTGGGCAAAGATCGGGTGGTAGCGATACACCGCTGCGGTGAGCAGGGTTTCCTGCCGCCGCGCGGGCCAGTGCATGGGGTTGAGCGTGACGCCGCCAAAGATCCAGGCACTCGTGTCGCGGGTGAACAGCATGTTGGGCAAGGGTGGCAGCACGAAGCCGTCTGCGCCCAGGTAAGGTCCGAACATGCCTGCAGCCTTGAAAGGCAGGTCGTGCACCGCCACGCCGCCCATGAGAAAGCGGGACAGGTCTTCGGGCGGCAGCGCCTGCATCCAGCCCCGCAGCTCGTCGAGCATGCCCACGCCCACGACATCGGGGGTGAGCTTGCGATCGAGCACCCAGGTGCGGGCCTCGGGTGTGGCCAGCGCCTGAGTCAGCAGCTCGCCCATCTCCAGCACCTCCACTCCCCGGTCTTCCATCTTGGAGACAAAGTCGAAGTGGTCGGTGCGCGCCTGCTGGACCCAGAACACGTCGTCGAACAACAAGGCGTCGCAGTTGGCGGGTGTGAGGCGCTCGTGCGCAAGACCTGGTGCCGACACCAGAACGCGCCGCAGTTTGCCCACCTCGGAATAGGCGCCCAGTGGCCTGGGGCTGCCCGCCGGCTTGGTCTGCGCGTTCACAGCAGAACCGCCACGCTCAGCGAGGCCATGCTGAGCACCGCCAGCATCAGCATCAAGGGCCAGATGAAACGTACCCAGCGCTGGTACGGAACCCTGCCAATCGCCAGCCCACCGACCACCACCGCATACGTTGGGGTGACCAGGTTGGTGATGCCGATCGAGGTCTGGAACGCGGTCACTGCGAGGTGGCGCGGCACGCCCGCGAAGTCCGACAGCGGCGCCAGAATCGGCATGCTGAGCACCGCCAGACCTGAAGTCGATGGCACCAGCAGACTCATCAGGCCCTCGGTGGCAAACAGCGCGTTCACGTAGGCCACATCGGACATGCCGGTGATCCAGCCCTCGAACATGTGCAGGATGGTGTCGGTGATCTTGCCCTGGTCCATGATGACCACGATGCCTCGCGCCAGGCCGATCACCAGCGCCACGCCCAGCAGATCGCGCGCGCCGTCGACGAAGGCACTGGTGAAGGGTTTCTCGCCCATCCAGGCCACCACACCGATCACGATGGCAGACGCCAGGAACAGGGCCGACATCTCCGCCATCCACCAGCCCTGTGTGGCCACCCCCCACACCATCGCGACAAAGGTGGCGCCGAACAACACCAGAATGATTTTTTGTTTGCCACTGAGCACGGCCTCCTGGTGGCTTTGCTGGTCGCGCAGAAAGTGCGCCTCGTTGGAGACTTTGAGCTCCGCCACCAGGGACTTGCTCGGGTCTTTGCGCACCCGCTCGGCGTAGCGCATCACATAGGCGACGCAGATCAGCCAGCCCAGCGCCAGGATGATGAGGCGCAGTGCCATGCCCTCGGTGAATGGAATGCCAGCTGCGTTGGACGCGATGGCGGTGGAAAACGGATTGATGGTGGAGCCGAGCACACCCACACCGGCGCCCACCATGATCACTGCCACACCGGTCAGCGCGTCGTAACCCACTGCGATCATCAGCGGTATCAGCAGCACGTAAAACGCCAGCGTTTCCTCGGCCATGCCGTAGGTGGTGCCGCCTGCTGCGAACAGCAGCATGAGCACCGGAATCATCCACTTCTCCCGTCCCTTCATGCGCAGCATGACGCGCTCTATGCCGGTGTTGATGGCGCCGGTGGCGGTGACCACGCCCAGGAAGCCACCGATGATGAGCACGAACAGC
>JAABRN010000398.1 GCA_011390855.1 Hydrogenophaga sp.
CGATGTTTCGCCCGGCCACTACCTGAATCACGGATTTACGCACTGGCACACCCAAAACGTCCTGATACAGGGGCTCGTGCGGCATGCGCTCATAGTCCCGCTCCAGCGTTTCCTTGCGGACCAGGTGCACGATCAGCGACAGGCGCATCTTTCGCCGCACGGCCGTTTCCCCAAAGATCGCCTTGATGTCGAGCAGGCCAATTCCACGCACTTCCAGCAGGTTCTGCAGCAGCTCAGGGCAGCGGCCTTCGATGCTGGTCTGGTTGATCCGGAAAAGGTCAACAGCGTCGTCCGCCACCAGGCCGTGCCCGCGTGAGATCAGCTCCAGGCCGAGCTCGCTCTTGCCGAGTCCAGACTCACCCGTGATGAGCACGCCCATGCCCAGAATGTCCATGAACACGCCATGCATGGAGGCCCGGTCGGCAAAGTGCCTCGACAGGTAGGCCCGCAACACGTCAATAACAAAGGCCGCCGACTCCTGCGTCGAAAACATCGGGATCTGTGCCCGTTCGCACATGGCCAGGAGCGCGTCGGGCGCCACCTGCGCATCGGCCACCACCAGCACCGGTGGTTCCAGCGTCACGATGCGCGCCACCCTGCGCCGGTTGTCTTCTTCACTCGGACTGGTGAGATAGGCGACCTCGCGTTCACCGATCACCTGGACCCGGTAGGGGTGGATGTAGTTGAGATAGCCCACGAGATCGGCGCCCGACCGGGCTTCGCGAATCGCCACTTCGTCGAAACGGCGTTCGGAAGCGCCCAGGCCAGCGACCCACTGCCACTTCAAGGCATCGCGATGATCTTCAAAAAGAACGTCGGCACTGACAACCGTGGGTTTCATTTGACGGCGCCCAAATGGCAAGCTGCCTCAGTCACACACAAACCTGTACCCCACCCAGGCGCGGGGTCCAGGCAGACAAGGGCGGTGGAGGGCAATGACCGCCTCACGCGGCAGCGTGGGCCGACTGCCAGGTGGTGATGAGCGAGTGGAGGGCTGCACCGTCGGTGGAGCTTTTCATCTGTTCGCGCAGGCTGCTGTCGCTGAGCAGCTCGGCAATTTCCGACAGGATTTCCAGGTGTTTCTGGGTGGCGGCTTCTGGCACCAGCAAGAAAATCATGAGCTGCACGGGCAGTTCGTCAGGCGCATCGAATCCGATGGGGTTTTCCAGCTGGAACACCGCCGCCAGCGGCTGCTTCAAACCCTTGATGCGCCCATGTGGAATGGCCACGCCGTGGCCAAGCCCGGTGGACCCCAGGCGCTCTCTGGCGAAAAGGCTGTCGGTGATGAGTGCGCGGTTGAGGCCATGCAGGGTTTCAAAGAGCAACCCCGCTTCTTCAAACGCGCGTTTTTTGCTGGTCGCATCCACGCTGACGAGCACTTGCGCGGCGGGCAATATGGCAGATAGTCGGTTCATGTGGGCCTCTTGGACCGCAAATTATGACGACTTGAGCGGGTATGGCTAGACTCTTTCGACAAAAAAGCCGCTTGACAGATCAAGCGGCTTGTTGCAGTGCAGCATGGAAAGATGGCTGCAATGGCAGCCCGCGTGACGAATGTCACATCAATCGTTTCGCCGACTCATGGTGATGGTCCTGGGTCTTGTCCTTGTAACGCAACACTTGGCGATCCAGTTTGTCGGTCAATTCGTCAACGGCGGCATAAAGGTCGGCATGGGCACTTTCAGCGAACAAGTCCTTACCCTTCACATGGATGTTGCATTCGGCGCGTTGACGCAGGTCTTTCTCCTTGAGGTTGTCTATGGTGAGCAGGACCTTGACATCGACCACCTGGTCGAAGTGTCTTGAGATCCGCTCGAGTTTGGTGGTGACGTAGCCGCGCAGCGCGGGCGTGACCTCGAGGTGGTGACCGCTGATCGTCAAGTTCATGGATGAGCCTCCTGTTGCTCCTGGTTGACACAAGCCGCCGGCTGGTCAGGACCTCCCGGCGGCCACTGGGATGTCTTGAATCCACTATGCACAGGAACGGGGGGCGACGCAAGCTTGCACTGCAACATGATGCAAGAAGACAAACACTTGACGGGCTGCTCCCGGCTCAACTCGACGCTGCAATCTTGTCCTGCGTCTGTGTGTCGAAATCGCTGGCCTCGTGCCGCTCGTGCAACTGGCTCGATGGCTCGCCCCAGGTGCGGTTGACCATGCGCCCGCGCCTGGCGCCAGGGCGCTGAGCGATTTCTTCTGCCCAGCGAATCACGTGCGTGTATTCGTGCACCTGCAGGAATTCACCGGCTTCGTACAACTGCCCTTTGGCCATGGCGCCATACCAGGGCCAGACAGCCATGTCGGCAATGGTGTACGAATCACCCGCCAGGTAGCGTTGCTCGGCCAGGTGGCGGTTCAACACGTCCATCTGCCGCTTGACTTCCATCGCATAGCGGTCAATGGCGTATTCAATCTTGACGGGTGCGTAGGCGTAGAAGTGGCCAAAACCACCGCCCAGGAAAGGCGCGCTGCCCATCTGCCAGAACAACCACGACAGGCATTCCGCCCTTGCGGCCCCCTCGGCGGGCAGAAACGCACCGAACTTTTCAGCCAGATAAATCAAGATAGCGCCCGACTCAAACACACGCTGGGGCGTGGCACCGCTGTGGTCCACCAGCACGGGGATCTTGGAGTTGGGATTCGCGGCCACGAAGCCGCTGCCGAACTGTTCGCCTTCGTTGATGCGGATGAGCCAGGCGTCGTATTCTGCGCCGGCGTGACCCGCCTGCAACAGCTCTTCCAGCATCACCGTCACCTTCGCGCCGT
>JAABRN010000399.1 GCA_011390855.1 Hydrogenophaga sp.
CTTCCACCTTTACCCATGGGGCTTTCGAGCCCAGCATGATGTGCACGCTCTCTGGCGCAGCCGGAAGCGGCGTGTCGATCGCACTGGCGTGCGGATGCACCAGTTCCGGCCACCGCGGGTCCCATGCCCACAACGCGCTGCCGCAGTGGGAACAGAAATAGCGTCGCGCTTCACTTGTCTGAGCCTTTGCTCCGGCGTCATCCTGCAGGCGCGCCCGGTAAATACGCAAATAGCGTTTGCCGGTCACCTTCATGCTGTGCGTGGCGGCGCCCAGGTTGATGGCGTATCCCCCGGCACCTGCGGTTTTGCGGCAGATGGAGCAGTAGCACCGCATGAAAGGGACGGGCTCCGTCGCATCGACGGTGAACTTCACCTTGCGGCAATGGCATGAGCCTTCCAGATGCATGACGTACCTCTGCGGGGGTGGTTAAGGAGGTCGATTGTTGCGCAGGGTGCGAGACGCCTCAACCCTGATGTGCCGGCTCATTCATGCGCCTCTACTGGGCCAGCAGTCGCACGATCACCGGCCGATGGTCGGAGCCCAGGTTCGGGCCACGACTGGAGTCCAGTCGCTGCCAACCACGTGAAGCCAGAACATGGTCCAGTGGCAGCACCGATGCCCACCCCAATGCGTTGGGCCAGGTCCCAGCAATACCGCTGGCACGGCGAAGCTGCGAATCAATGGCAAACAGGCCCCGCGCCCAGGGCGTGGTGTTGAAGTCCCCACCCATCAAGGCCAGCCCGCCCAAGCCCTCCAAATGCCTGGCTTCCCGCACCAAAGCTTGGTCGCGTATTTGCGCGTACCCCGCATTCAAGGGCGGCATGGGGTGTAGGGCACTCAGGTGAACGGTCTTGCCCCCGGCCATCGTCAACGTCGCGCGCAGTTGCAGGGTCGCTCGCCTGTCCGGTTCAGCAAGCGCCTGCACACCGGTCAAGGGATGTCGTGAGAGTACCGCAAGCCCAAATGGGTCCGGCTGCGGCGCTTCCACGCGATGTGGGTAGCGCCTCAGAATCTCTGGGGCACTCAGCGCCCGCTGTGCCTGATCGGTGAATTCCTGGAGAAACACCACGTCTGGCGCATCTGCCGACGAGAGCCAGCCGACCAGGGTACTGAAATCGGTGGTGGCGAAATTCAGGTTGGCGGTGCCAACCACCAGCACGGAATCGGCGTTGTCTGGCTCAACCCCACGATCCAGGGTGTCTGACTGCACAAGAAACGAAGAGCCCAGCAAGATTGACGGGAATAGCGGCCACCACGTTCGCTTTGTCATCAGCAGAACCAGGCACAAGATCCCCACGATCGAATAGGCCCACTGCCAGTGGGCCGCCAGTTCCAGCGCCCATTGCACTTTGGAAAATCTCTCTGCCGGGATGACTCGGGAGGCAGGCGCACTCAGGCTGGTCAGCGCACACAGCCAGATGACCCACTTTGCTCTGAATGTGATGAAGTTGGCGACTGCTGGTCGGTCCATGGAGTGTCTCGGGGGAGCGTGCTGATATCGCAAGACGCGGCGCTGGGTCGTGCAAGCCACGAGCCCCGGCTACTGGGACCACGTTGCGGAGAGCACGATTGTTGACCGAAGCGCCCTTCGGCTTCTTTCGCCTGTTCTGGATTCTGGAAACGGATGACTTCAGCTTCCAGGGATTGGCTGGTATCGACCCCAAGCAGACGACACCACACGTTCCGCAAGCGGTCGGTCCTGCCCAGCGCTACGCCGGTGCGCGCTTGGGTGCAATTGAATCGCTCAAATGCTTCCGTGGAATTTATGACCATTGCACGAGGCCCTGACTCTGTACCCGGACTTCCTCCTTTCGTTTGCTATGGTTGGAGAGGGCAAATCACGTCATTGACTATCAGGTCGGGATTCGCTGCTGCCCTTCAGCTGGAGGACAGAAGATCCGAAGAGGATTGAATCAAGTCGGCAGCACCTTAGACTTTGGCTTCGAACCAGTCGTAAATTGAATCAGATGGAAAGCCCATGACACCACCGCTGCCAAATGCCTCCCTTCAAGGGAGAGTCCGCCGCTGGCTGGCGGTAGTGGCAGTGCTCGTGGGCATGGCCTTGATGGTGGGTTTTGGCTGGCGGGTGTGGAAGCAGATTCAATTCAACCAGCGGGTTGCTCGCGGCGAAGTGCAGGTGGAGACTTTACGGGGATGGATGACGCTTCCGTACATCGAGCGTGTCTATGGCGTACCGCAGGTCGAGTTGCGGCAGGCTTTGGGCTTGCCCGCGACCGGCTTTGATGACCGAAGTGTTCGTGACTGGGGCAAGGAAGCAAATCTAGACTCTGACGTTGTACGACGCATCGTTGAGAAGCAGATCTTGGAACACGCACCGCCCTCGGGAGATTGAAGTGACTGAGATCACTGATTTCCTGCTCACCAGCCTGCTCAATCACGGAGCGCTTGTCTTGGGGAGTACGTTGTTTTTGGCAGCATTGGGCGTGCCTTTGCCCGCCACGATGTTGGTGGTGGCCACTGGCGCCTTTAGCAGGCAAGGTGTGATGAGTTTGCAGGTGGCCGCGAGCGTTGCCGTTGCGGCGGCTGTGGCGGGCGATGCCTGCAGCTATCTCTTGGGTCGCTTGGTGGGGGAGCGGCTCACATCGCGCTGGAAGGGCTCGAAGGCTTGGCGTATGGCCGACCAACAGTTTGAACGCTGGGGCATCTGGAGCGTATTCCTGAGCCGATTCTTGTTCACGCCGATCGCCTTGCCTGTGAACTTGATGGCCGGCTCCACCATGTTTCCCTGGCATCGTTTCCTGTTCGCCGTGGTGGTTGGGGAGGTGATCTGGGTATTGCTGTACGGTGGCCTGGGGCTGCTGTTCGCCGAAAGCTGGGAACTGCTGAGCCAGATGGCCAGCGATCTGTCGGGCTTGTTGATGGGGGTTTTGCTGCTGGGTGTGGGGGCCTACGTCTTATTTCGTCGCCGTTGAGCAGTCGGACTTCACCCGAAGTCACTGCCTCACAGAAGCTTGTAGGCTGTAATTCAAGGAGCCCCATATTCTGGACACCATTGCCCTCGCGACCTGTGTGCTGGAGGCCGATTTCCGTCCATCATGGAAATTTTGGTAGTCGACTTACAACGTCGAGCTTTACGCAGAAACGAAAAACGGGCCGCCATGGCCCGATTTTCATGATGTTCTGGCGGAGACTGTGAGATTCGAACTCACGGACCCTTGCGAGTCGGCAGTTTTCAAGACTGCTGGTTTAAACCACTCACCCAAGTCTCCGGGTGCGTAAAGGCAGGGGGATTTTAGCCTGAGCGTGGGGTGGGTGATGTTTCGCTCGGCCAATCAAGCGGTGACGGGCGGGTTGTTGGCCGGCTCCTGGCGCAACATGCCGCGCGTTTCAATGAAGCGCACCACCTCGGCCACGCCGTCTTGCGTCTTGAGGTTGGTCATGACCCAGGGGCGGCGGGTGGTGTCTGGGCGCATGCGGGCGGTGTCGGTTTTCATCACTTCGAGGTCGGCGCCCACATGGGGGGCGAGGTCGGTCTTGTTGATGACGAAGAGGTCGCTCTTGGTGATGCCGGGGCCGCCTTTGCGTGGAATCTTTTCGCCGGCGGCCACGTCGATCACGTAGATGGTGAGGTCGCTGAGTTCGGGGCTGAAGGTGGCGGCCAGGTTGTCGCCGCCACTTTCCACGAACACGATGTCGGCGTTGGGGTGTTCGCCCAGCATGCGGTCAATGGCTTCGAGGTTGATGGAGCAGTCTTCGCGGATGGCGGTGTGCGGGCAGCCGCCGGTTTCCACGCCCATGATGCGATCGGCCGACAGAGCGCCGCTGACGGTGAGCAGGCGTTGGTCTTCCTTGGTGTAGATGTCGTTGGTGATGGCGACCAGGTCGTACTGTTCGCGCATGGCCTTGCAGAGCATTTCCAGCAGCGTGGTTTTGCCGGAGCCCACCGGGCCGCCGATGCCCACGCGCAGGGGGGGGAGAGATTTGGTGCGGTTGGGGATGTGGTGCAGGGCGGTCATGGTTGTCTCCTTGTTGTGATGTTGATGGTGGCGGGGTCTCACCCCGGCCCTCTCCATTTTTGAGAAACAAAAAGGAGAGGGACTGATCCTGGGTCAGGACCTGAACAGGCGTGAATACTGGGTTTCGTGGCGGGCGGACAAGATGGCCAACATCGGGGCGAAGGCCTGGCGTGTGTCGTCTGTGAGCGCCATGGCGTGGTCGACTGCCGTCGGGATTTCCTGCACCAGGCGGGCCAGCATGCGTTGCCCGGCGCTCTGGCCCAGGGGTACCGATTTGATGGCGGCCTGCACCATGTTTTCTGCCCAGCCAAAGGCGTAGCCGATGAGGCTGTCACGCACAGTTGTGTGGGCACAGGCGGCGGCGCAGGCCATGGCCACGGGGTAAGTGGGGGGCGCCAGTTGGGCCGA
>JAABRN010000400.1 GCA_011390855.1 Hydrogenophaga sp.
TGGAGTTGTTCAAATACGCCGCCCACTGAAGCGTCGAGTGCGTTCAGGCTGCGCGCCCATTCAAGCAGCGAACGGCCCATCTGTTCGGTCTGCAGGCGGAATTCCTGCGTTTCGCGGGTGTTCAGTACCCAGGTGTTGAGTTGCTGGATGCGTGTCAGGTCATCTGCCTGCCAGGCCGGGATGGCCTGGGCGACCACGGCGAGGTCGCTTCGTGCCAGGCCCAGGTGCAGTTGATCAGTCAACCAGTTGGCGGCGCTGTTTTCGTCGCTGATGGCGCCGACGTCGACCGCAGCCTCCAGCCCTTCTGAATAAGAAAACCCGCCCACGGGCAGGGTAGGCGAGGCCAGCCAGAGGATCTGGAGCAGGCCGGCACCCGGGAGAGCCGAGGTGGTCGCTGCCCGGTCAGTGAGGGCCATGGCCTTCGGCCTGGTCGGGTCCGTGGGCGTGGTTGCCTGCGTGGTGGTTGTGTTCGTGGCTGTGGCCATGGTTGTGCGCATGGCCATGACCGTGTTGATGGCCTGCACCACCACCGTGGCTGCCATAAGCGCCACCCTCGGGTTCGAAGGGCTCGCGCACCTCGACCACGTTCAGGTGCATGGCACGCAGCATGTCGGCCAGCACGTGGTCGGGTTCGATCTTGAGGTGGTCGGGCTTGAGCTCGATGGGCACGTGGCGGTTGCCCAGGTGGTAGGCGGCGCGCATGAGATCGAAGGCGCCGTTGTGACCATGGTCATGGTCATGACCATGTTCGTGGCCGTGGTCGTGGTCGGTGCAGGCGGTGATGCGCAGCACCGCCTGCGGCGCGGCGACCACGCGCAGGAGCGAGCCGTCTTGCGTGAGCAGCACGTCGCCGCCGCGTACCACGGTGCCGCGCGGAAGGAACACGCCCACATGGCGGCCGTCGGACGCGGTGGCGTCAAAGCGGCTTTTCTGGCGCACGTCCCAGTCCAGTTCGAGCTGCGCGGAGCGGCGAATCAGCACCTGGGCAAGGCCTTGGCCCTGGGGGATCAACTTGGAAACCTGAAGCATGAAGACTCGATATGTGAAAACAGATAAAAAATGATAGCAAGGTTATGTTCTGAAACGATGACCCCAGGTGCCTGCTTCAGATGCTTCGTGTGAAAAAGGCGCTGTACGGATCTTCCCTGTAGTTTCCAAACGGTGGGCAAGGCATAAAACCGTGACGGATGTACAGCGTGCGGGCCGGCTCAAAAAAGGGCTGGGTACCCGTTTCCAGGCTCAGGCGGCGCAAGCCGTTCAGCCGTGCGTGTGCGATGACATGTTGCACCAGTTGGCTGGCCAGGCCCCGCCCGCGCCAGCCGCCATGCACCCGCATGGACTTGATCTCGCCATGCTCGCGGGTGAGCGCCTTGAGCGCGGCAGTGCCCACCAGGGATTGCTGAGTGTCGGTCACGTGCCACAAGGTCCAGAAGGTCACGTCGGGCTGGCGCAGACCGTCGATGTCGAGTGCGTGCACGCTCTCGGGTGGCGAGACGCGGCGCATGTCTTCCAGGTGGGCGGCAAGAAAGTCGGCCACCAGCGGGTCGCTCAAGTCATCGAGCTGGATGACGAAGTCGGAAACCAGTGTCATGGGATTCAAAACAGGAAATAGCGCTGCGCCATGGGCAGCTTGGTGGCGGGCTCACAAGTGAGCAATTCGCCGTCTGCCCGAACGGTGTAGCGCTGCGGGTCGATGTCCATCTTGGGCAGGTAGCTGTTGTGAATCATGTCGGCCTTGGTCACGCTGCGGCAGTTCTGTACCGCCACGGTGGCCTTGCTCAGGCCGTAGCGCTCGGCCACACCGGCCGCCAGCGCGGCTTGCGACAGAAACGTGAGGCTGCCGCGTGTCAGCGATCGGCCGAACGCGCCGAACATGGGCCGGTAGTGCACCGGCTGTGGTGTGGGAATGGAGGCATTCGGGTCGCCCATGGCGGCAAGCGAAATGCTGCCACCTTGCAGCACCAGCGAGGGCTTCACGCCAAAGAAGGCGGGCTTCCACACCACCAGATCGGCCCACTTGCCGGGCTCGATGGAACCCACCACGTGCGAGATGCCGTTGGCGATGGCGGGGTTGATCCCGTACTTGGCGATGTAGCGCTTGACGCGGAAGTTGTCGTTCCGCGCGGAGTCTTCTGGCAGCGCACCGCGCTGGGCCTTCATCTTGCTGGCGGTCTGCCAGGTGCGAATGATCACTTCACCCACGCGCCCCATGGCCTGACTGTCGCTGCTCATCATGCTGATGGCGCCCATATCGTGCAGGATGTCTTCGGCCGCAATGGTTTCCCGGCGGATGCGACTCTCGGCAAAGGCCAGGTCTTCAGGGATGGCGGCGTCCAGGTGGTGGCACACCATGAGCATGTCCACGTGCTCGTCCAGCGTGTTCACCGTGTAGGGCATGGTGGGGTTGGTGGAGGAAGGCAGGAAGTTGGGTTCGCCCACCACGCGGATGATGTCGGGCGCGTGCCCGCCACCGGCGCCTTCGGTGTGAAAGGCGCATAGCGTGCGGCCTTTGGTGGCAGCGATGGTGTCCTCCACGAAGCCGGATTCATTGAGCGTGTCGGAGTGGATGGCGACCTGGATGTCCATTTCATCGGCCACGTCCAGGCAGTTGCTGATGGCGCTGGGCGTGGTGCCCCAGTCTTCGTGCAGCTTCAGGCTGATGGCGCCTGCGGCTATTTGGTCGCGCGCGGGTTGCGGCTTGCTGGTGTTGCCTTTTCCCATGAAGCCCAGGTTCATCGACAGGCCGTCTGCCGCCTGCAACATGCGTTCGATGTGCCAGGCGCCGGGCGTGCAGGTGGTGGCCAGGGTGCCGGTTGCCGGGCCGGTGCCGCCGCCCAGCATGGTGGTGATGCCGGAAGCCAGGGCTTCGTCCACCTGCTGCGGGCAGATGAAATGGATGTGGCTGTCAATGCCACCGGGGGTGACGATGCTGCCTTCACAGCTGATGATTTCCGTGCCGGGGCCAATGATGATGTCCACGCCGGGCATGGTGTCCGGGTTGCCGGCCTTGCCAATGGCTTTGACGCGACCGTCTTTCAGGCCGATGTCTGCCTTCACGATGCCCCAGTGGTCGATGATGAGTGCGTTGGTCATCACCGTGTCCATGGCGCCTTCGTCGCGGGTGCGCTGGCTTTGGGCCATGCCGTCGCGAATGGTCTTGCCACCGCCGAACTTCACCTCTTCGCCGTAGCCACCAGCGCCCAGGGTGAAGTCTTTTTCCACTTCGATGATCAGGTCGGTGTCGGCCAGGCGCACGCGATCGCCCACGGTGGGGCCGAACATGTCTGCGTATGCGCTGCGGGAGATGGATGTCATGGCAGTGTCTGTCCTGTGGAGATGGCGGCGCAGCAGGAAGCAACGTGTAACAGGCTCACACAACGTTGCACATTGCCGCATTGCCTAAAGGGGGCGCCGGTGCTTACATTGGCAGCCGGTCTGGCACAGGAGTTCAGCACAGATCGTGCCAGCCCAATGGCGGCCTTGACCAGGCGCCTCTCACCCGATTTCACTCACCTAAAGACCGACAGAGCCATGCCTGCCATTGCCATTCAACTGCCTTTTCTGTTTCGTTCGTGTGTCCTCGTTGTTGCGATTGCTGGCCTGGTGGCGTGTGGCGGAAGTGATTCGTCAGATGAACCCGAGGGGCCGCCCAGCGTTGGCGTGCCCAGCGGCGAGGTGCCGGTGCCAGCTGCTGGCCAGGCCGTGGACACCAGCCAGCCCGACCGGGTGGTGGGCACAGGCAACCCGGCCAGTTGCACTGGCCAGGCGGTGGTGGATGCGGTGGCCCTGGGGGGCAAGATCCGCTTCAACTGCGGCCCCAACCCGGTGACCATCAACATGAGCAACACCGCCAAGGTGTTCAACAACCGCCCGGACGTGACGCTCGATGGTCAGGGGCTGGTCACCCTCAATGGTGGCGGCCGTGCGCGCATCCTGTACCAGAACACCTGCGATGCCGCTCAGGTGTGGACCACTTCGCGCTGCGATAACCAGGAAACCCCGCGCCTCACGGTGCAGAACATGCGTTTTGTGAATGGCAATTCGACCGGCCAGTTGACCGACGGTGGAGGCGGTGGCGCGATCTTCGTGCGGGGCGGCCAGTTCAAGATCATCAACAGCGTGTTCACCAACAACCGCTGCGAAGCTACCGGGCCTGACATGGGGGGCGGCGCGGTGCGTGTGCTCAGCATCTTCCAGGGCCGACCGGTGTACGTGGTGAAGAGCACCTTTGGCGGCGGGCCTGGCCTGGGCAACAGCTGCTCCAACGGCGGCGCGCTCAGCAGCATTGGTGTGTCTTACAGCATCTACAACAGCTTGCTCTCGCACAACGCCGCACTGGGCAACGGCGCCAACCCGCAGCGGCCTGGCACCCCGGGTGGTGGCAGCGGCGGGGCCATATACAACGACGGCAACGCCTTCACCTTGTCCATCTTGGGCAGCCAGGTGAGCGACAACACCGCGTCCGAAGGCGGCAGCGCGGTGTTCTACGTGAGCAACAACCGCACGGGGCGCATGACGCTGAGCGACTCAACCTTTGTGCGCAACCCGGCCACTCGTTTTGGTACCGATGGTTTGCCCGGCTTCTTTGTGCTGGCTGCGCCGGGGCAGCCTGTGGTGACGCGGACGACCATTTCTCACTGAAGGAGTGGTTGCAGGCCTTCAGCAGCGGGGAGGGAGCGAACGCGCTGCCCGTCGCTTCAAGGGAGTCGCGAAGCGCTGTTGTGCTGAGCCAGGATCTCCGGAGCGAAGTGACCTATCCAGCGACACCCAGGATCCGGCCGGTCCGAAGGTGTGCCCCCTTGGGGGTAGCGCAAAGCGCTGCGGGGGTGTTTTTTTAATCCAACGCGCCCTGCGTGAGACCACGAAAGCCCTGCACGACGCGGTCACCCGCGTAGTCCACCAGTTCCACGGTCCGCTGCTGCCCTGGCTCAAAGCGCACCGCTGTGCCGGACGCAATGTTCAGCCGCATGCCGCGCGCGGCGGCGCGGTCGAAGTCCAGCGCGCCGTTGGTTTCGGCAAAGTGGTAGTGCGAGCCGACCTGGATCGGCCGGTTCGCGCCGTTCTTCACCACCAGGCTCAGCGTGCGTCGGCCCGGGTTGATGGTGTGATCGCTGCCCTCGATGATGTATTCGCCGGGGATCATGGCGTGCCTCATTTGCGGGAGAGCCAGACCGCGACCGCGATCAGGCCCGCCAGCGCCACAAAACCCAAGGCGTCAGTGGCGTGCCAGTGACTGCCGAACAGGCCATGGCCTTCGTGGGCGAAGGCAGAGACACTGCCTGTTGAAAGCCCGGCCAGACCAGCCGCTTTGAAGATCGTTTGAAATTTCATCGAGAAGCTCCAACAAAAAGGGATGAGAGAAATGCCTGATCCAGGGCGCCGCGGAACCGGCTTCGCCGGGCCACACGCATCGCCCCCTTGAGGGGGTCGAGCGCAGCTCGGCAGGGGTGGGTCAAGGTATGGGTTGATGCACCGTCACCAGTTTGGTGCCATCCGGAAACGTCGCTTCCACCTGAATGTCA
>JAABRN010000401.1 GCA_011390855.1 Hydrogenophaga sp.
CAGGCTTGCCCAGGTGGCCCAGTGGGATCTGCCCCAGCAAAGCCTTTTGCTGCTCTTCGGGTAGTCCGGCTGTCATGTCCGTTTCAATGAAACCTGGTGCCACGCAGTTCACCGTGATGTTGCGGCTGCCAAGCTCGCGAGCCAGGGCACGCGTCATGCCCGCCACACCCGCCTTGGCCGCAGCATAGTTGGCCTGCCCGGCATTGCCAGAGGCGCCCACCACGCTGGTGATGCTGATGATGCGACCATAGCGCTGCTTCATCATGGGACGGATCACCGCCCGGCTCAGGCGAAACACCGCCTTGAGATTGGTGTCCAGCACGGCGTCCCAATCTTCGTCCTTCAGACGCATGGCCAGCATGTCACGGGTGATGCCCGCGTTGTTGACCAGGATGTGAAGGCCTCCATGTGCCTTGACGATCTCTTCGATCAATTGATCCGCTGATGCCATGTCGTTCACATCGAGCTTGGCACCCCGACAGCCCGCAGCAGCACCTTTGACGGCCATCAGGTTGTTCCCGATACGGATGGCTCCTTCATCGCTGGTAGCCGTTCCAATCACCACCAACCCTCGCGACGCAAGCTCTTGCGCAATGGCAGCGCCTATGCCTCGCGTGGCGCCTGTCACAAGGGCCACCTGTCCTTCGAAATTCACCATCGTCAGCTTTCGGTCTTGGTTTATGCCAGCAACGACTTGACTTCGCCAAGTGTCACCGGGTCAAAAATGGCGGCTGCAGTCAGGTCGGGATCGATCCGCTTGGTCAGCGCGGTCAAGACCTTGCGGGGTCCGCATTCGACCAGCGTGTGGATGCCACGCGCCTTGATGGCACCGACGCACTCCACCCACCGGACCGGCCCGAAGGCCTGCCTGTACAACGCGTCCCGGATGCGATCCGGCTCTGACTCCACAGCCACATCGATGTTGTTGATCAAGGGAATACGGGGAGCCTCAAATACCGTGTCAGCCAGTCGAGCCTGCAATCGCTCTGCGGCCGGGCGCATCAACGATGAATGGAAAGGCGCAGACACAGGCAGTGGCAGCGCGCGCTTGGCGCCGGCACTCTTGACCGCTTCACATGCTTTTTCAACCGCCGCCTTGCTGCCTGCAATCACGGTTTGAACCGGATCATTGAAGTTCACCGCCTCGACCACCTCAGCAGTCCCTGCACCAAAAGAAGCCTGCACATCGGCACAAACCGCCATCACCTGGTCGGCCGGCAAACCCAAAATGGCCGCCATGGCACCCTCACCCACCGGTACCGCCTCCTGCATCGCCGCCGCCCGGTACCTCACGAGTGGCGCAGCTTGGGTGAGCGTCAAAACACCGGAGGCCACCAGGGCACTGTATTCCCCGAGCGAGTGTCCTGCCACGACTGCGGGCAACGCTCCGCCTTCTGCCAGCCAGACCCGCCAGGCAGCCACGCCTGCCACGAGCATCACGGGCTGCGTGTTCGTGGTCAGCGCCAGAACGTCGGCGGGGCCTTCATGAATCAACCGGCCAACGTCCTCGCCCAACGCGTCAGATGCCTCGCGAAGCACCTCGGTGACAGCGGGATGATCACCCCAGGCATCCAGCATGCCGACGGATTGCGATCCTTGACCGGGAAAAACAAAAGCAAAGTTCATCTTGAATTCAGAAAGTTGGTCCAACCGCGAATGCCGGGGGCCTCAGAAAGCCAGCAGGACCGAGCCCCAGGTGAACCCACCACCCACACCTTCAAGCATGAGCAGTTGACCCGGCTTGACAAGACCAGCGCGAACACCATGATCCAGCGCCAAGGGGATGGATGCGGCAGATGTGTTGCCGTGCTCGTGCACAGTCACGACCACTCTGTCCATGGAGAGTTTGAGCTTTTTGGCAGTGCTCTGCATGATGCGGATGTTTGCCTGGTGCGGAATCAGCCAATCGATGTCTTCAGCCGACTTGCCGGCCTTGCGCAAAGAGGCCAGTGCCGTTTCTTCGAGCACACCCACCGCCAGCTTGAAAACGGCAGGTCCGTCCATTTTCAGCAAGGGGTCACCCAGAATCTGCCCCCCGGAAACATGGCCCGGCACACACAGAATGCCGCTGTGCCTGCCATCGGAATGAATGTCTGTTGCCAGAATTCCTGGTTCGTCACTGGCTTCCAGCACCACGGCACCGGCGCCATCGCCAAACAGCACGCAGGTGGTGCGGTCAGTGAAATCCAGAATGCGGCTGAACACTTCAGCACCCACCACCAGCGCCTTCTTTGCGCTACCGGTGCGGATCATGGCGTCTGCAACGGTCAGTGCATAAATGAAACCGCTGCAGACCGCTTGCACATCAAATGCCGGGCAACCCGCTATTCCCAACTTGTGCTGAAGCAGCGCCGCCGTTGACGGAAACACCATGTCTGGCGTTGAGGTGGCAACAATGATCAGGTCAATCTCGTTCGGAGTGACTTCTGCTGCGTTCAGGGCCTGGCGACACGCAAGTGCCGCCAGATCACTGGAAAAAACCCCGTCTTCAACAAAGTGGCGGGCGCGAATGCCTGTTCTGGCCACGATCCACTCGTCACTTGTTTCCACATCGCGCTTGGCCAACATGGCAACCATGTCGGCGTTGGTCAGGCGATGAGGAGGCAGGCAGCTGCCAGTGCCAGTGATACGGGCGTAGCGGGTCATGGCAAGAGGGATCAGAGGGTGGGAACGTTCTTGACTTCGCTGGTGCTGACAGGAGGCACCAAGAGGTGCCTGGCGTGCTCAATGCGGTCGCACACGTTGCCAAGCAAATTGTGATGGGCCGCATCATAAGCCCGGCACAGGGCCTGTTCAAACGCAAACGCGTCGGCCGATCCGTGGCTCTTGAACACGAGGCCACGCAACCCCATCAAGGCGGCACCGTTGTAGCGACGGTGGTCTACGCGCGTTTTAAACGAAGATAGAACCGGATAAGCAACGATTGCGGCTATTTTGGTCAAGATGTTGCGTGAAAACTCTTCGCGAATGAAGCCACTGATCATGGTAGCCAAGCCCTCGCTCGCCTTCAACGCCACGTTTCCAACGAATCCATCACACACCACGATGTCGGTGGTGCCTTTGAAAATATCATCGCCCTCGACATTTCCGTAAAAGTTGAGATCACCCGCATCGGCAGCATCCCGGAGCAAAAGCCCCGCCCGTTTGATCACTTCGCTACCCTTGATGACTTCTTCACCCACATTGAGCAACCCCACTGAGGGATTTTTGCCGCCAGTGGCAGATACCAGCGCAGAGCCCATCAAAGCAAATTGAAGCAGATGCTCTGCGGTGCAGTCGACATTGGCTCCCAAGTCCAGAACGGTCGTCGCCCCCCCCTTGGCATTGGGCAGCTGGGTGGCAATCGCTGGTCGATCAATGCCGTCAAGCGTCTTGAGAAGGTACCGGGCAATCGCCATGAGAGCACCGGTGTTACCAGCCGACACGACGGCCTGGGCTGCACCCTCCTTGACCTGGGCAATGGCCACGCGCATCGAGGAGTCTTTCTTCTTGCGAAGCGCCACCTCGACCGTATCGTCCATCGTGATCACCTCTGAAGCGGGCACGACGCGACAACGCACGTTGTTTTTGACCTGAGGCCAGGCGCTCATCGAATCGGGCATTCCGACCAGCAGCAACTGGGCGTGCGGGTGCGCAGACAAAAAAGATTCGCAGGCAGGCATTGTTGCCGCTGGACCCACATCACCGCCCATGCAGTCGACAGCCACGGTGATCATGACATTGCCTCGATGCAAGTGCTGACAGCAGCACTGACCAGAAAAAAGCCCGCATGAATCATGCGGGCCTGCGTCTCATAAGTTGGGCAAGCCCCGCGCGCATCCGAGCGACGTGGCTTGCTGACTCCCGCCACCTTCAGGCTTCAGACTTGTTCTTCAGCACCTGACGCCCACGGTAGAAGCCGTTGGGGCTGATGTGGTGACGCAGATGGATTTCGCCGGTGGTGGGCTCAACAGCGATGCCGGGCACGTTGAGTGCGTTGTGCGAACGGTGCATACCGCGCTTGGAGGGGGACTTTTTGTTTTGCTGGACGGCCATGGTGGGCTCCTAAAATCGGTGAGTGGGTCGAGTGCGACTGGTGACTGCTTGGTAAGAGATGTCAGCCGTCCGCGGCGTTCGCGATACGGTAAGGAGCATGCCAGCGCAAAGCCAAGCATTATAGCTCGAAGTATTTGAAGCGTCCAACAGGATGTTGGCGAAGCGATCGGCAGCTGAATACCGTGGCGTGGTTCAAGCTACCCCTCCCATACATCCCGGCAGCCAACTGCTGATCACTTCTTCAGCTTGGCGAGCGCCGCGAACGGATGCGCCACAGGGGTGTCGCCCCCTTCCGGGGCAACGCCAGGGTCAGACACCTGCATGACAACGGGGACCGGACAGGTTTCGTGCATAGGGACGAGTGGCAGCGACATCAGCAACTCATCCTCCAGGAGGTCGTAGAGCGACATCACGGGCTCCAAAACGAGCACATCCTCCTCACATTCGTCATCCTGGGCCTCTGCGGTGGCCTCATCTGTCACAAAACGGAACCTTCGATCGACTTCCAAAACTGTATGAGCGACCCCAAGGCAACGCTGGCACTGAAGCGGAACAACCGCCTTGGCCTGCAGATAAAGCCAGATGGCGGGCTTGCCACCCAGAGAGTCGGTGCGCACGCTGCCTTCTGCCCGCCATTGCATCATGGCAGGCACCTCATCGACAGCCGACTCAAAGAACTCTTCGGCCAGCCGCACAAAACGCGTCAAGGGCGCCTCCGCGCTGATCTGCCCTGAGGCCTGAGCAAAGACACGCACATCCAGTCGTTCCGGTAGCCAGGGTGCTTTTGCTTGGAGGATGTTCATTCGATCAGTTTAAAAGAATGCAGGGAAAATGCATGGCATGCACGAACACCCTTCACCAAAGACAGAAACTGCCCCCAGAACCCTTGTTCTGGGTTCCACCTCCCGCTATCGGCGCGAATTGCTGTCAAGATTGCAAATCCCGTTCGAAGTGGACGCACCAAATGTAGACGAAACACCCATCCCGGGTGAGTCGCCCGTCGACCTTGCACTGAGGCTGGCCATCGCCAAGGCGCGTGACGTTGCTTTGCGGCATCCAGACGCCATTGTGATTGGCAGCGACCAGGTGGCCGACCTGGATGGCACTCCTTTGGGAAAGCCGATCACACACGAAAAAGCCACCGAACAACTGCGCCGCATGCGTGGCAGGACAGTGGTCTTTCAAACGGCCCTGGCCGTGGTCTGCCTCGAAACCGGATTCGAGCAAAGTGAACTGGCACAGGTGCAAGTGAGGTTTCGGGATCTGAGCGATGACGAGATTGAGCGCTACCTGAGAGCGGAACAGCCCTACGACTGTGCGGGGAGTGCAAAAAGCGAGGGATTGGGCATCGCCCTGCTCGAACGCATCGACAACGACGATCCCACGGCCTTGATCGGACTGCCGCTGATTCGAACTTGCCATTTGATTCGGGCGGCAGGAGGGCGGATACTTTGAACAGGGTCAATGGCGAGGGGCATCGCGGCACGCTCTATCTGGTCCCTGCTCCGCTGGACTTTGGCACAAATGTTGCCGAACCTGCGAAAGTGACACAGTGGCTGCCGGAGGAAACGCTGGCGGTTGCCAGCCGTTTGACGCACTGGGTCACAGAAAACGCCAAGAGCACGAGGGCGTTTCTCAAGCGCGTCGAGTCGGTTGGCGCGCTGGGCTGTCCACTGCAAGAACAACAAATGACGGAGCTGCCGCGATCTGCTCACAAGAAGGGCGATCATCAACCCGGTGCGGAGGCCGATGCCACGGCCCAGCGGCTGCTGGCACCGGCCCTGGCGGGTCACGACATGGGCTTGGTCAGCGAGGCTGGCATGCCCGCCATCGCCGACCCAGGCAGCTCCGTGGTACGGGCCGCACACGCCCTTGGGTTACAGGTAGTGGCACTCACAGGACCGGTTTCCTTGATGTTGGCCTTGGCTGCCAGCGGGCTCAACGGGCAGAACTTTGCATTTGTGGGGTATGTGCCCCAGGAATCGACCGAGCGGTCCAGGCGCGTGCGTGAACTGGAAAGCGTCGCTCTGAAATCGGGCCAGACCCAGATCCTGATCGAAACGCCTTACCGCAACTCGGCCTTGCTGCAAAGCCTGCTGCAGACGCTGCAGCCTCATACCCGCCTGGCGCTGGCCTGCGCCCTCACCCTGCCAGAGCAGGTGGTGCGCAGTGCGTTGGTTAGTGACTGGAAACGAAACGCATTGGGCCAGCACCTGCCCCTGGACAAGCCAACGGTATTTCTTTTCGGTCGCTGACGCGCCCCAACATGAGCGCAAACGGGCACCGCTCCGACTCATGAAACGGAACAACCCAGGTCACGGCCGGGCTGCGTTTCGACCGATTCAGGACGGACGGTCGGTGCGCCAAGCCTGCTCCGGTGCGAGAAGACCCCTTCCAGAGATACCGTCGGGCGGGCTTCGCCGGACCACTGGTAACGCCGCCCTGGGGTGACGCCGCAGTCGGCGCGTGGGTGTTTCTCAGGACATCACGCGTCGGATGTGTGCCTTCACTGATTCGCTGAGTTCTTCGTTGGCCAAAGCCAGATCGATGGTCGCCTGCAGAAAGCCTTCCTTGCTCCCGCAGTCGTAACGGGTGCCCAGGTAGCGGAATGCCTGCACTTTTTCTTTGCCGATCAAGGCCGCAATGCCGTCGGTGAGCTGGATCTCGCCGCCCGCCCCTCGCGGCTGGCGGCGCACACTTTCGAACACCGCGGGTGTCAGGATGTACCGCCCAGCAACCGCCAGTGTCGAAGGCGCCACCTCTGGTGCAGGCTTCTCAACCATGGCAAACACCTCCGCCAGGGACTGATCGACGCCATGCACATCCACCACGCCATAGCGCCGCGTGTCGGCTCTGGGCACATCCTGAACCGCCAGCACCGTGCCTGGACTCTGCTCAAACGCTGCCACCATCTGCTGAAGCACCGTGGGGCCACCGGCACCTTGTTGGTCGCCGATCATGAGGTCGTCTGCCAGCAGCACGGCAAAAGGCTCATCGCCCACCAGCCGTTCCGCGCACAGCACAGCATGTCCCAAGCCCAAAGCGCGGGGCTGGCGCACATAAACGCAGTCCATGTCGTCAGGCTTGATGGCGTGAACCAGTGACAGCAGTGCATGCTTGTTGCCCGCCTCAAGCTCGGTTTCCAGCTCAAACGCCGTATCGAAGTGATCTTCGATGGCGCGCTTATGCCGCCCCGTCACGAAAATCATTTCCCGGATGCCGGCCGCATAGGCCTCTTCCACTGCGTACTGGATGAGGGGCTTGTCCACGACAGGCAACATTTCTTTGGGAATGGCCTTGGTAGCCGGCAGGAAACGGGTTCCCAGGCCACCCACAGGAAATACAGCTTTTCTGATCGTCATGGCGTTGTGATTCCCTAATGCATTGGTTTGACAGGCATCCATAATACAAGCGCGGCGCCTGCACAATGCGCTTGCGCGCGGTCGTGTGCGACCAATTCATCCCCAAATGACGACACCATGAGCTTGCCCAAGAACATCACTCCCGTCATTCTCTGTGGCGGGTCGGGAACGCGACTGTGGCCCCTGAGTCGACAGAGCTTTCCCAAGCAGTTTGTTCCCCTCATCGGTCAGCAAAATCTGCTTCAGCTCACACTGGAACGGCTGAGCTGGTGCAAGCAACCGGTGATCTGTGTGGCGTCGGAAGAACACCGCTTTCTGGTGCAGGATGCCCTGCGCAGCGAAAAAACACCAGGACAGGTGCTGCTGGAACCCACCGCGCGCAACACCGCCGCGGCCATGGCCCTCGCAGCCTTGCTTTCGCGTGCGAATGCAGATCACGACGCTCTGCTGCTTTTCTGTCCGGCCGACCACCACATTCCCGACATCGGGGCTTTTGAGGCCACCGTGAGGCGCGGGGTGCCAGCGGCCGACGCAGGCGCCATCGTCACCTTCGGCGTCACGCCCAGTTTTCCCAGCAGCGCGTACGGCTACATTCGATATGGCGAACAGCGAAAAGACGGTAGCCATGCGGTCGCACGGTTCATTGAGAAGCCGGCACCGGCAGATGCTGAACAGCTGCTTTTGCAGGGAGATGTGTTGTGGAACGCGGGTATCTTTCTGGCGCGTGGCAGCACGCTGCTGGCCGCGTTGGCGCAACACGCGCCAGACATACTCAAGGTGTGTGAAGAAGCCATGCGGGCCCCGGCGTCCGAGCAGGTCGGTGAAACTGACGCTTCGGTGGGCTTCGTTCGCCCCGATGGCGCCGTATTCCGGGCGTGCCGCTCGCAGAGCATCGACTATGCGGTGATGGAACCGCACGACAACGTGGCTGTGGTGCCGTTCAATGGGCAATGGAGCGACGTGGGCAGCTGGAATGCCGTGGCCGAACTCAGTCCGGCAGATGACGCGGGCAACCGGATTGCCGGTCCCGGCCATGCCATCAAGGCAAGCAACACCTTCATCCATTCCTCCGGTCGAACCGTGGTGGCGCTGGGTACGTCCGATCTGCTGATCATTGAGACACCCGATGCGGTGCTGGTGGCTCAAAAGGACCACGCCGAACAGGTCAAAGACGTTGTGAGCTACCTGACTCAGAAAAATCGCCCGGAAGCGCTGCTGCATCGGCGCGTGGCAAGACCCTGGGGCTGGTACGACAGCGTGGATGCGGGTGAACGCTTCCAGGTCAAACGCATCGGCGTCAAGCCTGGCGCTTCCCTGAGCTTGCAGAAACACCACCACCGCGCCGAACACTGGATCGTGGTCAAGGGAACGGCCGAGGTCACACGGGGCCAGGAACGTTTCCTGCTGTCCGAAAACCAGTCCACCTACATCCCCATTGGCGAAGTGCACCGCTTGCACAACCCGGGCAAGATGGAACTGGAAATGATCGAGGTGCAGTCGGGCAGCTACCTCGGTGAAGACGACATCGTTCGACTGGAAGACAACTATGGCCGAAACACGGCCGAACCCGCAAAGTAGTCCCTCAGCGACGGAGCGAACCCCGAATAGCCACGCGCATGAGACCCCTGCGGGTCGCGCCCCGCCCATACAAAATGGATACACCATGAAAATTCTTCTGACCGGGGGCGCCGGGTACATTGGCAGCCACACGTGCATTGCATTGGTCGAAGCTGGTTTCGAGCCTGTTGTGCTGGACAATTTCTCCAACAGCAACCCGGTGGTCCTGGAAAGGATGGCTCGCATCCTTGATCGTCCGGTGACGCTGGAGCGCGGCGATGTACTGGATACCGAATGGCTGGAGCAGGTACTGAGGCGCCACCGGCTTGCCGGAGTGGTGCATTTTGC
>JAABRN010000402.1 GCA_011390855.1 Hydrogenophaga sp.
TCCACAACAACATTGGTGGTGCGACCAGCCTGCTGCAGGCGATGACGCGTGTGGCGGCAGACCCAGGCGCGGTGGACGCGCCCACTCTCGTTTTTTCCAGCAGCGCGACGGTGTACGGCGACCCGGCGACGGTGCCCATCACAGAGGACTTTCCACGCAGCCACACCAACACCTACGGCCACACCAAGCTGGTGATCGAAGACATGCTGGAAGCGGTGCAGCGGTCGGCGGCCCATTGGCGCATCGGCGTGCTGCGCTACTTCAACCCGGTGGGCGCGCATCCCAGCGGTCTGATCGGTGAGGACCCCAATGGCACGCCCAACAATCTGATGCCCTACGTGGCACAGGTGGCCGTGGGCCAGCGGCCGTATCTCAACGTCTACGGTGACGACTACCCTACGCGAGACGGTACAGGTGTGCGTGACTACATCCACGTGCAGGATCTGGCAGCTGGCCACGTGGCCGCGCTGAAACGGCTGCTTGACGGCGGCTGCAGCTTCACGGTCAACCTTGGAACCGGTACTGGCAGCAGCGTCCTTGAGGTGGTGAAGGCATTCGAAAAAGCCTCTGGTCGCGACGTGCCCTATCAGATCGTGCCGCGGCGCGCCGGTGACGTGGCCGAGTGCTACGCCAACCCGGCACTGGCCGAAAAACTGCTGGGCTGGCGTGCCACGCACACATTGCAGGACATGTGCGTCGATGCCTGGCGCTGGCAGAGCGCCAACCCGATCGGCTACCGATCGGGCGACGCCTGAAGAGGCGATGGTGAAGGATTACCTCAGCTGAAAACCGGCGGAGCGTGCAGCCAGGTAGATGCCCTCGCCGATGCTTGAGCCAAAGCGTTTCGCCAGACGCAGCCCCAGGTTTTCGCGCTGGGTGTAATCCACGATGTTCTCAGCCTTCACGATTTCCCGGGCCACATAGTCCAGACTGCCCAGCCCGTCAGCCAGACCCAGCTCGATGGACTGCTGACCGCTCCAGATCAGACCGCTGAAAGTGTCTTCGTTCTGTTTCAGGCGGCTGCCGCGTCCTTTTATGACCACCTCGATGAACTGGTTGTGGATCTGGGTCAACATGGCCTGGACATAGGCCTGTTGCTCTTCGTCTTGCGGGCTGAAGGGATCCAGCATGGCCTTGTTCTCGCCCGCAATCAACAAGCGCCGCTCGACACCGATCTTCTCCATCAGACCGGTGAAGCCGAAGCCGTTCATCAGCACCCCGATGCTACCGATCAGGCTGGCTTTGTCCACATAGATGCTGTCGGCTGCGGCAGCGATGTAGTAGGCCGCAGAAGCACAGGTTTCTTCAACCACCGCGTACACGGGCTTGTCATGGAGCTGGCGCAGGCGGGTGATTTCATCGTTGATGATGCCAGCTTGCACCGGGCTGCCCCCAGGTGAATTGATGAGCAAAACCACCGCCTGGGCGCCCGAATCTTCAAATGCGGAACGCAATGAGGTGATCACCGACTGGGCGTTGGCCTCCGCCCCTGATGCGATCTCACCCTTGATTTCGACCATCGCGGTATGGGGAGCGCTGACCGAGGAAACCACCGACTCGGAGGTGTAAATCCACCACGCCAGCGCCAGGATCAGGCCGAGCCAGAGAAACCGGAAAAACAGTTTCCAGCGTCGGGCGCTGCGCTGCTCGTTCAGCGTGGCAAAGACGAGCTTTTCCAGGGTGTTGCGCTCCCATTGGCGCTCGCTGCTGGGGCCCAGGTACGGCTCTGCTTGGTCAGGGTTCATGGTGGATTCTTCAGAATTCAACGGGTTGGAACGGGTATTGTGACCGCCAGTGCACCACGCCGTCGTGTTCCACCAGTTCAACCTTGATCAACCCGCCCCGACAAGGTCCGCCTTTGCAAACACCGGTATCGGGCTCATAGACGGCACCATGGGTGGCACAAAGCAACCAATGGCCGCTGTCGTCAAAGAAGCGGTTGGGCTGCCAGTCCATTTCCATGGCCACATGCGCACAGCGATTGAGGTAGGCATGTGCCTGGCCGCGGTAGCGGATGGCGAACGCGCGGCAGGTCTGGCCTGCATGCATCACGTCGAAAGGCACGGCACGCCCACCATCGGCAAGGTCCCTGCTCTGACACAAAAGGTGCAGCGTGGGATCACCGGGTGTGAAAGCCGCCATGGGTGACCTCAGCCGTGGGCTGCGAGCCAGTCGCTGAGTTCCTGCACCGAATGGGCGACGTGCAGCGGGCTCAACACATGAAAAGCATCGGGTTCATGTGCGCCATAGCTGACGCCCACGCTCGCACAGCCGGCATTGAGCGCCATCTGAAGGTCGTGGGTGGTGTCGCCAATCATGAGTGTGCGCTCGGGAGCAACACCAAATTCACTCATCAGTTCGTCGAGCATCAGCGGACTGGGCTTGCCCGCGGTTTCATCGGCGGTGCGCGACCCGTCGAACACCCCAACCAGTTCGACGCTGCGCAAGGCTTCGTTCAAGCCCGCCCGGCTTTTCCCCGTGGCGACCGTGAGCACATGCTGCCGTTGCTTGAGGTGGGCCAGCAATGGCAGTACCCCTTCAAACAGACTGATGTCGCGCTGGTGCTGGGTGTAGTGGAACCGGTAACGCTCGCCCAGCAGGGGGTATTTTTCAGGGGGAACGTCTGGTGCGGCATGCGCCAGCGCCTGCATGAGCCCCATGCCAATGACATAGCTGGCGTCACGGTGCGTGGGCACAGTGCCCCCCACGTCGCCGACTGCGGCCTGGATGCAGCGGGTGATCAGGGCCGTGGAGTCGAACAGGGTGCCATCCCAGTCGAAAGCAATGAGGTCGAATTGGCGAGCACGCATGGTGTTTGTTGACTCTCTTGATCAAGCAGCGCTCAGCGCCGCCGCGTGGTGACGCAGGTGGTCGTCGACAAAGCTGCTGATGAAATAGTAGCCGTGGTCGTACCCTTCGTGGCGGCGCAGCGTGAGCGGCTGACCGACCTGGGCGCAGGCGGCCTCCAGCGCTTCCGGGTGCAGTTGTTCAGCCAGGAATTTGTCTGCCAGTCCCTGATCGATCAGGATACCGCCCGGGTATGGCGCCGAGTTCTGCTGTGCCATGAGCAGGCTGGCATCATGCGCGGCCCAGGTGCTTTCGTCCTGGCCCAGATAGCCTGTGAATGCCTTATGGCCCCAGGGGCATTGCGTGGGTGCGCAGATGGGTGCAAAGGCGGACACGCTGGTAAAACGGCCCGGATGACGCAAGGCCAGCGTGAGCGCACCGTGTCCACCCATGGAGTGGCCAAACAAGCCCATGCGATCTGCATTCACACCAAATTCGTTCACCACTTGCGGCAGCAATTCCTTGAGCAGGTAGCTCTCCATGCACCAGTGGCCGGACCAGGGGGCCTGTGTGGCGTCCAGGTAGAAACCGGCTCCCACACCAAAATCCCAGTGGTGGTCTTCGCTGTCCACACCGGTGTTGCGCGGGCTGGTGTCAGGCATGAGCAGCGCCAGACCGAGTTCGGCCGCCATGCGCTGGGCACCTGCCTTCATGGTGAATGTCTCTTCGGTGCAGGTCAGGCCGGCGAGGAAGGTGAGCAGCGGCACTTTCTTGCCGGCCAATGCCTGGGGCGGCAGGTACAGCGCAAACCGCATCGGCAATCCGATTTCACCCGACGCGTGTTTGTAGAAGCGCTGCACACCGCCGAAGCTGCCATGCTCGCTCAACAGTTCAAGACGCTCAAATGAAGAAGACATGAACAACACCAATCAGGGTTAGGAACAGCGGGGAACCAAGCCCGCGGGTGCAGCGGACCCGGCTCAGCCGGCCCGCTCGCACCAACCCCTTGAGGAGGTCAAGCGAAGCTCGGCAGGGGTGAGTGAATTGCTAAAACTCCACCACCGAGCGAATGGACTCGCCGCGTTTCATCAGGTCGAAGCCTTCATTGATCTGGTCGAGCTTGAGCTTGTGGGTGATCAGGTCGTCAATGTTGATCTTGCCTTCCATGTACCAGTCCACGATCCTGGGTACGTCGGTGCGGCCACGCGCGCCGCCAAAGGCCGAGCCCTCCCACTTGCGACCGGTGACCAGCTGAAACGGACGGGTACTGATTTCGGCTCCGGCTTCGGCCACGCCGATGATGATGCTGCGACCCCATCCCTTGTGGGTGCATTCCAATGCATCGCGCATCACTTTGGTGTTTCCGATGCATTCAAAGCTGTAATCGGCGCCGCCGTCGGTGAGCTGAACGATGGCATCCACCAGGTTGGGCACGTCCTTGGGGTTGATGAAGTGCGTCATGCCGAACTTTCGTGCCATCGCCTCGCGTTCGGGGTTGAGATCGATGCCGATGATCTTGTCGGCACCCACCATCTTCGCGCCCTGAATCACGTTCAGCCCGATGCCGCCCAGGCCGAACACCACCACGTTGGCACCCGCCTCCACCTTGGCGGTGAAGATCACCGCGCCAATGCCTGTGGTGACCCCGCAGCCGATGTAGCAGACCTTGTCAAACGGCGCGTCTTCGCGGATCTTGGCGAGCGAGATCTCTGGCGCCACCGTGTAGTTGCTGAAGGTGCTGGTGCCCATGTAGTGAAAGATCGGCTTGCCATCCATGCTGAAGCGGCTGGTGGCATCGGGCATCAGACCCTTTCCCTGGGTGCCACGAATAAGCTGGCACAGGTTGGTCTTGCGGCTCAGGCAGAACTTGCACTGGCGGCACTCGGGCGTGTAGAGCGGAATGACATGGTCGCCCTTCTTGAGCGATGTCACACCCGGACCCACGTCAACCACGATACCCGCGCCTTCGTGGCCGAGCATGGCGGGGAAGATGCCTTCGGGGTCTGCTCCGCTGAGCGTGTAGTAGTCCGTGTGGCAGATGCCCGTGGCCTTGATTTCGACCAGCACTTCGCCGAATTTCGGTCCTTCCAGATCCACGGTCTCGATGGTGAGTGGCTGGCCTGCTTTCCAGGCGACGGCTGCTTGGGTCTTCATGGGCGTTCGGTGCTTTGAGGGAGGTTGAAACAGACCTCAAAGGTTACCGCAGATCAAACAGCCCCATGCGCAACGGCTCGACCAGAACCCGGTACCCCCGGCCTGGCCACCCGTATTGCCCTCCAGCGGAATGAAGCAAAGGGCTGGGCGAGGTCAATCCGTACCGGCGCCGTCCTTGAACCATTGCGCCACCTGCGCCCGCTCGGATTCGGTGATACCTGTGGCATTGTTCATCGGCATCTGGCGGCTCACCACCACCTGCTGGTAGACCGTCATGGCATGCTGCTGAATCGCCGCTGGTGAATCCAGGCGCACGTTCTTGGACTGCAGCGCAGCCCCATGGCACATCACACAGCGCTGCTCCATGATGGTCTGCACCTGTGCCATGCTGACGGGCCCAGCCGGAGTTGCTGCGCCTGCCGAATCTGCGGGAGCGGGCCTGAGCCAGACAATGAGCGCCACAAGCGCCACCACGCCCACCGCGGCATAAGGCCACGGATGCCGGTTGCGGCCCAGTTTGTAGCCGTGGCGCATCACGAAGAACTGGCGAATGGCGGCGCCCGCGAACATCATGCCGATGAGCACGAGCCAGTTGTATTCGTGTGCGTAGGTGAAGCTGTAGTGGTTGCTCAGCATGGCAAACAGCACCGGCAGCGTGAAGTAGGTGTTGTGCACGCTGCGCTGCTTGCCTCGCTTGCCGTGAATCGGGTCCACCGGCCGGCCGGCCTTGATGTCTGCCACCACCGTGCGCTGGCCGGGAATGATCCAGAAGAACACGTTGGCGCTCATGGCGGTGGCAATCATGGCGCCCACCAGCAAAAACGCGGCTCTACCCGCAAAGAGCTGCGTCGCGAGCCAGGCCGCCACACACACCAGCACCAGCACCAGGGCGCCGACCTTGGCGTCCCCGTTTTCCTTTTCGCCCAGGGTGCGGCAGATCGCGTCGTAAAGCAGCCAGAAAACCACCAGAAAGGCCAACGCACCAGCAATCGCCGCCGCGGGGGACCACTCAAAAACATTCGGGTCGATCAGGTAAACGCTGGGGCTCCAGAGGTAGGAAACCAGGAACAGCGCAAAACCCGACAGCCAGGTGGAGTAGCTCTCCCAGTAGAACCAGTGCAGATGCTCGGGCAGCTTCGGCGGCGACACCGCAAACTTCACCGGGTGGTAGAACCCGCCGCCATGCACCGCCCAGAGCTCACCGCTGACACCATCCTTTTTCAGTTGCTCGTCTTCGGGTGGCGTGAGACTGCTGTCCAGAAACACGAAATAGAACGATGAGCCGATCCACGCGATGGCCACGATGACGTGAAGCCAGCGCAACAGCAGGTTGGCCCAATCCAGCAAATAGGTTTCCATGGCACCTCAACTCGACGGACTTGCCGCCTCTGGTTTGCGGTTCACCACTGCGGGCGCTCTGAACCGGATGAGGGCCGCGAACCGGAAACGTTGTGAGAAACGTCCTGCGCCGCTGCGACCTGACAGGAAATTGTATACACGTTTTGAACACCGCAGACGACTCTTCGCCCTTCACCGACTGATAGGCACAACAATGGCGCGACTCTGAAATTAAGCACAGCGCGTGCCACTGCACGCGGCCGTGGCGAATTTCCCACAACGTCTCAGGTGCGGGGTGCCTACAACGCAACCGTTCAGCATTTTCCGTATATTGCTTCCAGGCATCTTGATCGCGTTCAGCGGTCGCACCACTGAACACCCCTTCTGGAGCCGCACTTGGCCGACCGTTTCCTGGGCACACCCGAGCAGCTGCGGCAACCGGATCACACGCCGCCTCTGGCCAAGGCGGTGCCATTGGGCCTTCAGCATGTGCTGGCGATGTTTGTCAGCAACGTCACGCCGGCCATCATCGTCTCGAGCGCTGCGGGGTTTGGGTTCGGGTCCGGCTCGCCAGACTTTCCCAGTGCGGTCTATCTCATCCAGATGTCCATGCTGTTCGCCGGCGTGGCGACCTTGCTGCAGACATTGGGCATGGGACCCATCGGGGCGCGACTGCCGGTGATGCAGGGCACGAGCTTCGCGTTCATCCCGATCATGGTGCCTGCGGTCGCCGGCGCAGGGGTGGCCGGCATGGCCGGGCTGATGACGGGCGTGGTCATCGGGGGCATCTTCCACTTCTGCATCGGATTCTTCATTGGTCGCATCCGACACGCTTTTCCGCCGCTGGTCACAGGGTTGATCATCCTGATGATCGGACTTTCTCTGATCAGGATAGGCGTGGAATACGCAGCGGGTGGCACAGCGCTGAAAGGTCAGCCGGCTTATGGCAGCCTGGAGAACTGGTCGGCCGCACTGGTGGTGATCAGCGTGACCTTGTTTCTGAAGTTCTTCACCCGGGGGATGCTGTCTGTTGCAGCTGTGCTGCTGGGCCTCGTCGCCGGTTACCTTTACGCCGCGCTGCTCGGCAAGGTCAGCTTCGCTGGCGTGCAGAGTGCCGCCTGGTTCACCATGCCTCAGCCCTTCAGGTTCGGATGGGAGATCAACTGGACCATCATCATCGGCATGTGCTTCATGTCCATTGTCTCCACCATTGAAACCGTGGGCGACGTGTCAGGCATTGCAAAAGGCGGCGCCGGCCGCCAGGCAACCGATACCGAAGTCCGAGGCGCCACCTTCGCGGACGGGCTCGGCTCAGCGCTGGCCGGCGTGTTTGGTGCGTTGCCCAACACCAGCTACAGCCAGAACGTGGGACTGGTGTCGATGACGGGGGTGATGAGTCGTCACGTGGTGGCGATGGGTGGGGTGTTTCTGGTCTTTTGCGGACTGGTGCCCAAACTCGGCGCCATCGTCGCAAGCATGCCCGTCACCGTGCTGGGTGGCGGCGCCATCATCATGTTCGGCATGGTCGCAGCGGCCGGCCTGAGCATGCTGACCGAAGTGAACTGGAACCGGCGCAACATGGTGATCTTTGCCACTGCCCTGTCGGTGGGCCTGGGGCTGCAACTGGCACCGGATGCGATTCAGCATGTGCCGGACACCTTGAAGATCCTCTTGACCAGCGGCCTGCTGCCAGCTGCGGCCATTTCCATTGCCCTCAACCTGTGGCTGCCTGAGCAGATTGACTGAAAGCGATCGATAGGGCCGTCCGCCACGTGTGCAGACAGGACGTCAGTTGACACCCAACAGCAATTGCGCCACCACGCTCGCAGCGATCACGGCAGGCTGCTTTCCTCCAATGCCGGACAGTCCAATCGGACAGGTGATGGCGGCCAGTTCAGCATCCGCAAACCCACGTTGCCGCAAGCGGTTCGAGAACGTGGCCCACTTGGTCTGGCTACCGATCAAACCCACAAAGGGCAAGTCGTTGTGCTCTCGCAGGCGCTGCAGGCAGGCGGCCACCACTTCCAGGTCTTCGGCATGGGAAAAACTCATGACCAGCACCCGACTGCCGGGCACGAGTTCACGCACCGCACTTTGCACCGGATCGGAGTGTTCGGTCCGCACCGCTGCCGGAAGATCGCCAGGAAAAACCTCATCCCGGCTGTCGATCCAGGTGACAGCAAAGGGCAACGGACCCAGTGCCTGCACGATGGCCCGTCCCACATGACCCCCGCCGAAAAGGGCCACAGACCACAGCCGCGGAGTCAACCGGCTTGTCAATTCATCGAGGTGCCTCTGGTCCACCGGCTCCATTCGCAGGCCCACGGCACCGCCACAGCACTGACCCAGGCTGGGCCCAAGCACCACCGTGTGTTGGCGGACCTGCCCTTCGCCGCTTGTCAAAAGGTCTCGCGCCTGGCGCTCGGCATCCCATTCCAGATGACCACCTCCGATGGTGCCGACCACCGAGTCTGCAAATACCGCCATCCATGCGCCCGATTCGCGGGGGACAGAACCGCGGGTCTGCGCAACAGTGACCAGCACCGCCGGCTCGCAACGCAGCCGATCCAGAAGGCGGTCCAAATCGGACAAGAGCTGTGGCATGAATGCAAAAAATTGTATGGAAACGTTAACGCGACGACCAGCGTGGAGTATCCGGCGATGCATGGCGCACCGGGATTTCGAAACCACCATACACTGCATTCGCGCAGCCATATGCCCTCTTTGAGCCGCTGTGGCCCCCCAACAAACAACAGGCCAGCCCACCATGAGAGACAACGCCCTTGACCTCACCAAACTGCCTCGGCAGGCGGCCAGCAGTGCTGTGATCCCTGCGGTCAACCACAGCCGCATGCCACGCGTGGCACCCGCCTGCCGAGGCAGTTTGGTGAGGTCAAGGGCGTTGTCTCTCATGGTTGGGCTGGCCTGTCGTTTGTAGGGG